>CALCPC010000461.1 GCA_937900975.1 uncultured Paracoccaceae bacterium | reverse complement strand
CTCTCGCTGTCCGGCGCTGACACTAGGCTTTAAATTGGATAGGCCGCGTCGCAACCAAGACGGCGTCGGACGATCAGGGCGCGCTTGCAAGTCTGCGCTGTAAGATCAGCGTTGTGCGGCCGGTCAAGCGACAGCGCGATCCCGCCAAGGAGCCAGGCTGACAGCAAGGCACGGGTTCGCTTGCGACCATCGCTTGACGGGCCTTGCGGCGCAAAGGGCGCTGTCTCGGCGGTGGGCGTCTTAGGCTCAGCTGAGGAGGGACCGGTCTTTGGGCAACTTGCCTGACCGGGCTGTGCTCCCCGGCGCATGCGAGCCCCCGCGGCGCCAGATCCGGTGCCCCCGACGCCGGGGAAGCCCGGCACAGGGACAGACTTGGGCAAAACCGAATGCACCCCGCTACGGCGGACATTCAGGCCCGCGCCGCAGGGCGTCTTCGGTCCGGTTGGCGCCACCCATGCGACCGCCACCGGCGATGGATATCTGGAGGCGACACGGGGAGAGATCGCATGGCCACAAACCCATTTCGCTTCATCCAACAGGTGCGGGCCGAGACCTCAACGGTCGTCTGGCCGACCCAGAGGGAAACCCTGCTCACCACCGCGATGGTGTTCTTGTTGTCGATACTCGCGGCGATCTTTTTCTTTTTCGTCGATTGGATTATCCGGACGGGGCTGGACATTTTTCTAAACTTCGCCTCTTGAACTCACAGGGTGCGCCCGCTAGGCACGCGGGTCTGGAGGGTGTGTCTGCGGCGTTGATTCGGAGGGCCCAACAGCGTGTCCGGGAATTGGCGCGGAAAATGCGATGGGGTCAGCGTTCGTCCCACAAAACCGAGGCTTTGAGCACAGATGGCGGCACGGTGGTACGCGGTTAGCGTCCTCTCCAACTTCGAAAAAAAGGTTGCCGAAAGCATTCGGGAATCTGCCGCGACCCATGGGCTGGAGGATGAGAGCCAGCAAGTGTTGGTCCCGACCGAAGATGTGAGCGAGGTGCGCCGCGGTAAGAAAGTGCAGACCGAGCGGCGGTTTATGCCCGGCTATGTGCTGGTGCAGGCGGATCTGTCGGACGAGGCTTATCACCTGATCAAGGACACGAACCGCGTCACCGGTTTTTTGGGTCCGCAGGGCAAGCCGATGCCGATGCGCGACGCGGAGGTCAACCAAATCCTGAACCAGGTCGAAGAGGGGGCGGAGCGTCCGCGCAGCCTTATCTCCTTTGACGTTGGTGAGCAGGTCAGCGTTACCGACGGCCCGTTCGAAGGGTTTGCCGGCATGGTTGAGGATGTGGATGAGGCGAATGCGCGCCTGAAGGTGACCGTGTCGATTTTTGGCCGGGCTACACCGGTCGAGCTGGAGTTTACGCAGGTCGCAA
>CALCPC010000460.1 GCA_937900975.1 uncultured Paracoccaceae bacterium | reverse complement strand
CAAGCCGGTCCTGCCCCCAAAATTTCTCGTCCCCCACCACATAAAAAGGAGAGCCGAAGACACCGGCGGCCAAAGCCTCATCCGAAAAGCGCTGATAAGTCTCAGCGCCCTTCAACATATTCGCGCCGGCAAGCGCCGGGTCAAAGCCAGCCTCGGAAAGGCAGGCGGCAATCACCGCATCCTCGGCGAAATCCTTCTCCTCTGCCCAACAACTGCGCATAATGGCGTGGACCAAAAGCCCAAGATCGCCGCCGCCGGCCTCTTGCGCCGCAATAATCGCGGTTGCGGCGGGCACCGGATTGCTGGGCCAATGCGCCGGCTTCAGCGTGATGGGCAGATTGCGGAAGGCAGCGATGCGCCGCAGCTCCTGCATGCGATAGGTTTGGCGGCTTTCGTGGCGCTGGGGCACGGGAACGAAGCCGGTTTCCTTGCCAATAGCCATAAGATTGAAGGGCTTATAGGAAATCGTGGCGCCGTGACGCGCTGCAATCGCCTCCAGTTCCAGGCCGGCCAGATAGGTGAACGGCGACAAGGGCGTGAAATAATAGTCGATTGCAGTCATGGTCGCCCCCCTTCGGTTACCCGTGTCCTAACCCATAGCGTGTTAAAGGCATAGTGAGATGCAACATATAGGTAACCACAAATTCTGGCGATTGCGCGTCAGCGCCGCCAGCGGCTGTGAGGATCGGCACACATCGTCGAAGTGTTGGCATTGCGGTGGGGGGAGTGCTAAGGGGGCGCAACTTTGATTGCGCAAGGGGTCGTCGATGACAGCCAAGCAACCCAAGCTTATCGCAGGCAATTCGAACACCACCCTGGCACAAGCGGTCGCCCGACGCATGAGCTTTCACCGCGGGGAAAAGGTCCAACTTGTCAAAGCCCGTGTCGAACGGTTCAACGACGGCGAAATCTTTGTCGAGGTTTTTGAGAATGTTCGGGGCGAGGACATGTTCATCGTCCAGTCGACGTCTAATCCCGCCAATGACAATCTGATGGAACTTCTGATCATCTCGGACGCGCTCCGACGCTCCTCGGCGGTGCGCATCACGGCGGTGATCCCCTATTTCGGCTATGCACGCCAGGATCGGCGGACGAAGGCGCGGACGCCGATTTCGGCCAAGCTTGTGGCCAACCTTTTGACCGAAGCGGGGATTGAGCGGGTGCTGACGATGGATCTTCACGCGGCGCAGATCCAGGGCTTTTTCGACATTCCGGTCGATAACCTCTACGCGGCACCGATTTTCGCGTTGGATATCCGGCACATGTTCGACAACCTGGATCGAATGACGGTCGTGTCGCCGGATGTTGGCGGCGTCGGCCGCGCGCGGGAGTTGGCAGAGCGTTTGGGCGCCGATCTGGCGATTGTCGACAAGCGGCGGCCGGCACCCGGTGAGATTGGCTCAATGACCGTGATCGGCGATGTGGAGGACCGGATCTGCGTGATCGTCGACGATATCTGCGACACCGCCGGCACGCTTTGCAAAGCTGCGGAGCTTTTGCGCGACTCTGGCGCGTCAGAGGTTCATGCCTATATCAGCCACGGCGTGCTGTCGGACCCGGCGGTGGAGCGGATCAGCGGATCGGCCCTGAAAAGCCTGGTCATCACAGACTCCATCCAACCCACCGCCGCCGTCAAAGACGCGGCCAACATCCGCATCATCCCCACCGCGCCGATGTTTGCACAAGCCATCCAAAACATCGCCAACGGCACCTCCGTTTCATCCCTTTTCGATCTGTCCACGCTGGCGCCAATCTATGAGGTGTCCTATCCGCCAGAGCGGGTTTTCTAAAGCGTGTCGGGACAACCCTGGATCCCAAACGCTGCGTGAAATCAAAGGCTCCGACGCGCTTTGTGATGTATAGGCTCAGGTTGCGCGCAACGGCGTATGACCTCACCCACCCGATCCGAGGCTGCTTTAGCGGGTTTGCCCGTCAAGCCGCGCGCGCAGCGTTTTGACACGGGCCTTTAGGCGGGCCTCTTCCTCCGATTGATCCAAAAGCAGCGCGCCAAGGCTTTGCAGCGCCGCTTCATTGAAGGTCGGCGCATCCGGGTCGGGGCGTTCTGGCGGCGGCGCGGGGCGCACGTTGTGATGGGCGGCAAGCCAGGCCAGTTGACGGGCAATCTCAGGCTCCAGCGGACGCAACCGGGCAGCGGGCAAGGCGAATTTGGGCCCGTCGATGGCCTCTAGCGCGCGGACAAGGCGGGGGTTGTGCGTTTTGATGCGCCCGGTCGCATTCAGCGCGCTTTTGATCGCCACGGCCGGCGCGCTCAGGCCGCGGTTCAGGCGCCGCGGGGGAAGGCGTTTTGCAAGCTCTGGCACGCCAATGGCTGCGCAGAACTCCTCGACCGGGTCGGCAGTGCCGTCCGGCCCCCGAAACGGCCGCACCCGCAGCGCGTCGGCGCCGAAGGCCGCCGTCCAGGGCGCAAAGATGCCCGCGTAGTTCTCGATTAACGGGGCAAGATCGGTGTCGAGCGTTGCCCACCGCGATTTGATCATTTCGCTCAACAGCGACGGGAGGCGCGCCTTTGGGTGCCGCACATAATAGACGACCTCAATCTGCGCGGCCAAGGGACGGAGTTTTGCGGCCATCGCTGCGATGTCGGCCAGGGGAAGGAAAAGAAGCTCCTCACAACTGAAAAGCGCTTGGTCGAAGGCCGGGGCCGCGGCCGCCGCCGCCAGGGCCTCAAAGGCTGCGGTGCATTGCCCGCGCAGGGCGTCGGGCGGGTTCTGCGCGGCAAGCCCCGGGTAGATCCGGCCGATATTTTGCGTGAAATGGCCCAGAAGCCTCCCGCGATCGGTCGGCATGTAAACGCCAGCCGCCGCCAGATCGGGGTTGCCTGTTAGGCTCTGTTGGATCGAGGTCGTCCCGGTCTTATGCGCCCCGATATGGAGGATCAGACGCTCAAAAATGGGCCCTATCCCCGACAAGGCCCGGCATGGGGGGCAGATCCGACAGCCCTTCCCGCCTTAAATAACCGCGCAAGCCGGCTTTGATCCGGGCGGTCAGCGCTTCGGGCACGGCTTTTTCAAACGGCGGCCGCCGGGCCGGACGAGCCGGCGAGAGACCCGCGCGCGCGGTATGCGCCACGACGCGGTGAGGCGTCGCATCGGGGGTGTTGACCAGATCCTCGGACCGCAACGGGCGGGCGGCCCCGCCGAACTCAGCAGCGATGTGGCGCGATCCCGCGCGCTCCGCCGCAGTCACGGTGTGGAAAAAGGCGGTATCCTTGGACAGCGCGTCGTAACGTGTTGCAGCGTGGGCGCGCTCGGCCACCGTCGCGCCGGTGCCATCGAGGTGCCAAACGCCGCTTCGCCGCGCCAGGGCGCGCGAAATGGCCTGCGCACCCACATGCTTCCGCAAATGGACGATAGGGTTGACAGTCGCAAAGGCCTCTCGGCCGCAGGCGTTCGCGGCCCGCGCCGCGTCCGTTCGGGGCAGTTTCGGCCCCGCGCCGCGGCGCGGATGCGCCGCAACCTTCGGCGCATCGTTCATCATGATCTTTGCTCTGCCCACGGGTCGGGGTCGCGAAGCGCCAAAGCCAGATGAGCCTTCCGGCCGAAAGGTCCCGCCGGACTTTTTTCCCAAAAGCGCCAAGAAACGCGCGCCAACGCGTCCAATCCCGCCGAAGGCCGCGATATCACGGCCCGGCAGTGTCGATCCAAACCGCCGGGTCACAAACGGCGGCGTCAGGCAAACCTCGGACGGGGGCGGCGGCACTGCCGGGGCTCAAAGCCCAAGCGTGGTCGCCAAGGTGCCGAGGTCGTTGATGCGCTGATCGAGGGCCGGACGCTCTTCCGCGGGGGCAAGCTCCCGCGCGGTCTCAGCGGCCTTTTGTTCGGCCTCGATCATGTCCATCGCAGCCTCGGCGCGCGGCACGGCCTGCTCGGCCAACACCGACGTGCCCGTCTCGCCGATCTCGGCAAAGCCGCCGGTCACGACGAATTCGGACGGGCCGTCGCCGCCGGTGACGGTCAAAATGCCCGGCCGCAGCGTTGTGATCACAGGGGCGTGGGCCTCCATGACGGTCATGTCACCCTCCATCCCGGGCAACTGAACACTGGTAACTTCGGCCGATAAAAGCTGACGTTCGGGCGTGACGATGTCGAGTTTCATGCTGTGTCCTTCCGGCTCGCGGCACGGGAGGCGGATGCTCCGCCCCCCCTTAAGGCGCCGATCAGGCGGCCTCGGCTGCCATTTTCTCGGCTTTAGCCTTCACGTCGTCGATACCGCCGACCATGTAGAAAGCGGCCTCTGGCAGGTGATCGTACTCTCCCGCGACGACGGCCTTGAAGGACGAAATGGTATCCTCAAGCGGCACCTGAACACCGGGTGAGCCTGTAAAGACCTCGGCCACATCGAAGGGCTGGCTGAGGAAGCGCTGGATCTTGCGCGCGCGGGCGACGGTCAGTTTGTCGTCCTCGGACAATTCGTCCATGCCAAGGATCGCGATGATGTCTTGGAGCGATTTGTAACGCTGCAGGATGCCCTGGACGTCGCGCGCGACCTGGTAGTGATCGTCGCCCACGATTTGCGGATCGAGGATCCGGCTGGTCGAATCGAGCGGATCGACGGCCGGATAGATCCCAAGCTCCGAGATCGCGCGGCTGAGAACCGTTGTCGCGTCGAGGTGGGCAAAGGAGGTTGCCGGCGCGGGGTCGGTCAAGTCATCCGCCGGCACGTATATTGCCTGCACGCTGGTGATGGAGCCCGAGCGCGTTGAGGTAATCCGCTCCTGCAACGCGCCCATATCGGTGGCGAGCGTCGGCTGATACCCCACGGCCGAGGGGATGCGGCCAAGAAGCGCCGACACCTCAGACCCCGCTTGCGTAAAGCGGAAGATGTTGTCGACAAAGAACAAAACGTCGGTCCCCGACTGGTCGCGGAACTGCTCGGCCATGGTCAGACCGGACAGCGCAACGCGCGCGCGGGCGCCCGGCGGCTCATTCATCTGGCCATAGACCAGCGCCACTTTGGACTTGGTCAGGTCCTTTTCATCGATCACGCCCGACTCGATGAACTCATAGTAAAGGTCGTTGCCCTCACGCGTCCGCTCGCCAACGCCCGCGAAGACGGAAAAGCCCGAGTGCACTTTGGCGATGTTGTTGATCAATTCCTGGATCAGCACCGTTTTGCCAACGCCTGCGCCGCCGAAAAGGCCGATCTTCCCGCCTTTGGAATAGGGCGCCAGAAGGTCCACAACCTTAATCCCGGTCACCAGGATCTCGGATTCCGTCGATTGTTCGGCAAACTCGGGCGCGACCGCGTGGATCGGGCGCCGTTCGCCGGCCTCGACCGGACCCCGCTCATCGATCGGGTCGCCGATCACGTTCATGATCCGGCCAAGCGTGCCATCGCCCACGGGGACGGTGATCGGACCGTCGAGGTCGGTGACCACGGCGCCGCGCACCAAACCTTCGGTGGAGTCCATCGCGCTGGTGCGCACCGTGCTCTCCCCGAGGTGCTGCGCCACCTCCAGCACCAGGCGGACACCGTTATTTTCCACTTCGAGCGCGTTCAAGATCTCGGGCAGGTGATCGTCGAACTGCACGTCGACGACCGCGCCGATGACCTGCGTGATTTTGCCGGTTTTGCTCATGGGTTCCCTCTTCGTGTCTCAGTTTGCGGCCGCGCGCCGGCCGACGATCACTGCGCCCCGGGTGAGGCTATACCCATAGCCCCATGCCCAGGCGAGCGTACTGCTTGCGTTGCTGTCGGATTTGTACCGATAGTTGCCCTCATTGATGGGCGTGATGGAGATGACGTTGTACCCGGCCCGCTCCATCTCTTCGCAGACCTGCTCTAGCATCTCTGTCAATTGCTGGTAGTCGACCCGCACGTCCGAGAAATCGCCGGTTTCGTGGCGAATCTCCTCGAAGACCGGTTCTTCGACTTCAACCCGTTTGCCCACAAGTCCCTTGCGTTTCAACACCTTGCGGGTGCCGATCTGATTTTTCGTTTTCTCAATCCGAAAGATCGGCTCCATGCGGGCGCGGACATAGCGGGTTACGATCATCGGTGCGTCGGCGCTCATCCCTCAAACCCTATGCTCACCCAGCACATGCATCACAATGCCTCGGCGCCCGAAATAATCTCGATCAACTCATTGGTGATCGCAGCCTGACGCGAGCGGTTGAACTGGATCGTCAGCTTGTCGATCATCTCACCGGCGTTGCGCGTGGCGTTGTCCATCGCGCTCATCCGCGCGCCCTGCTCGGACGCCGCGTTTTCCAGAAGTGCGGTGAAGACCTGCGTCGCGACCGAGCGGGGCAGCAGGTCGGCGAGGATCGCCTCCTCCTCGGGCTCATAATCGTAGGGCGTGGTTGCGCCCTCGGCTTCCGACGCGTCGGGCACGTCAAATTTCGCGGGGATCAGCTGCATTTCGGTCGGAACTTGGCTGATCACCGACTGAAACTTGCCGAAATAGAGCTTGCAAACGTCGAACTCGCCCGTCGCAAAACGATTAAGGAGATCCCGCGCAATGGACGCCGCGTTCGTGTAAGCGATTGTTTTAACATCCGAAAGGTCAACATGGTCGATCAGATGCTCCGAGA
>CALCPC010000459.1 GCA_937900975.1 uncultured Paracoccaceae bacterium | reverse complement strand
GCGCCCAGCGCACCGCCGTTCGAGCGCGTCACGACGTTCGGCCCCGGCGGTGCGCGGCGGCCATGTGCCCCCATAGGGCCAGCGTTTCGGGCGCCACGGTGATGCTGACCCTTTGCATCGACATCGGCCGGTTTGGTCCGCGACAGGTTCGCCGGCATCTCCGCCCCGCCCTGGATCGCGGCCGAACCCGCGACCCGGGTCCCTTAGGAAAAACCACGCGCGTCCCAGTCGCGGTAGATCGTCTGCGGTATCCCACGCGCCAGGCTGCCGCGCTTGGTGGCTCAAAATGATCACTTTTGGGATCGGCGGCGCGCCCGGCCATAATCCTGTCCTTGCCAACACGGGACGGTCCGACAAGCGCAATCAGACGCCTTGCGCGCATCCCAGGGGGCGGAGCGCCACTATCGACGCCCCGGACGGTCAGCGCCGCGCGCGCCGCAACATTGTGCCTAGGGCCAAGGATCGCGGTCCCCCGCGCCGTCGCCTGCCAGAACAGATCCCGCACCGCCGGCCGGGTCTCGGCATCAAGGCTGGCCGTCGGCTCATCCAACAGACGCGCCAGAACGCCGGGGGCACACAGCCTCGCGCGCGGTTCACACGCTGCGGGTCCCCGCCCGAGCAGGTCCTTGGCGAAAACTCCCACACCCGCTCTGGTCTCTGGGGCTTGGCCAAAGGACCGGTCGCCCGCGCCTCCGCCGCTTCCCTTGCCACGCCCGGCGCCCGCCACAACCGGGATCACCGTCTTGCCCAAGGCGTGAAGGCCAAAGGATTTCGAGACGTTCTCGGCAGCTAGCACAGCGACTGGACCTGCAAAACAGCCGGGACAAAGGGCTGCGTGTCGGCGGCTAGCGAAGGCTCAGCCCAGTTTCAATCACCCGCCCGTGGCGTGTGACCGTCAGCCGGTCGGCCGCACGCCTGCGGATTGGGTCCGCCCCGCCCAGCGCTGACGGCCCTAGGGCGCACGCCCCACAGTGCCCCCGCGCGGGCGCCGAGACGCCGCCCAACCCGTGAGTTTTGGTATACCCACGCCCAGCCGGTCCGCCTCGGCATCCAACGCACCGCTAAGAATTGAGCCCCCCGCGAACATCAGCCGCCCCAGCTCGCCCGCCGCAGGAGGTTCAGCGCCAAAACCACGAAAACCACCAGCAAGGCGCTGCGAAACCCCTCGGCCGAAAGCCGGCTGCGCAAAACCTCGCCCAGCGTGTAGCCGATCAGCGTGGGGATCAGCATAAGCATTGATGCGGCGGCCAGCGTTGGGGTCAGAAAACCCATCCCGAAGTAAGCGACAGCCAAGGGGATGGAGCCTACGAAGATCAAAAATCCCGTGGCGCGCACAAACTCATTCTTGTCGACCCCCCGGGCCGCGAGGTAAAGCGCCAGCGGCGCGGCCCAGCCCGCGGTTAGACCGCCAACCAGCCCCGTGGCCGCGCCAAAGCCGATCTGCGCGGCCGTGTTCAACCGCGCGGGCAGCGGCGGGATCAGCTTGCGCCAACTGACCCACACAAAACGCAGGACGGCCCCGCCGAGAACACCCAGCAAGCTCAGGACGCCACCACCCCGCACCGCCACAGCCGTCAGCACCACCAGCACAACCATCACGCCGGCGAAAAGCCGGTAACGCCGCCAAGTACGCCGGGCATACCCGCTGCGGAAAATCTGCCAGGCATTCGACCCGATCATCGGCGCCATCACCAGGGCAAGCGCCACCCTGGGCTCCAGACTGACTGTCATCAGCGCCAGCGACACGGTCGGAAGACCAAGCCCGGTCAGCCCTTTGACCGCGCCCGCGATCAAAAAGGCAGCGCTGGCGACGGCAAGAACGACCCAAAACTCCAAGCAGCACCTCAAAGACAATCCGGCGCCGAGGCCCGATTTGGAGGTGCGTCGCGCGTTTCGGTTCGATTAAAACTTGATTAGCTTTTGCACCAGTTCGCCTCAAAAGTGCAAACGCTGAGGCCGTGTCGAGCATCGGCCAAGAACCCGCCGCCGCGAAGGGGCCCAGCCCCGTGCGCCAGGGTCCCAGGCACACGCGATGCCCCCGTTCTGACCCCCCGCCCCCCGGGACTGCGGGTGGGCGGGTGGGGCAGTCCCGGGGGGCGGGGGGTCAGAACGTTCGAAGCAGCAGACCCGCGCCCGACAGAAAGGTCAAACCGATCAAAAGCCGCCGAAAAGCCGCATCGCCAAGCCGTCGAAAGAGCGCAAGACCGAACTGCGCCGACAAAAGCGCAGTCGGCAAAGACAAGACCAGCGCCATCACCACAGCCCCAGTATACGCCCCGCGCAGCGCCAGCGCCGCCGCCGTCACCCCAAGCACCGCCACATTGTAGGGCTGCAAAACGGCCCGGGTCTCGGCCATCGGACCCCCGCCCACCACACAACACCACCTCGGCCCCACCCCAGAAC
>CALCPC010000458.1 GCA_937900975.1 uncultured Paracoccaceae bacterium | reverse complement strand
AAGGCAGCGGTACAGTATAGAAAGAAAGGTAGTGGCGGGGGGGGTGGGGGTGGCCGCCGCGTCCGGTGGGGGTGGTTCCGGGGCGGGGGGCCTAACGCTGGCGGGGATGCGCTGTGGCGTAAACCTCCAACAACCGCGCTTCATCCACCCCGGTGTAGACCTGCGTGGTTCCCAAAGCGGCGTGGCCCAGAAACGCCTGAATGCTGCGCAAATCGCCGCCCGCGGCCAAAAGATGCGTCGCAAACGCATGACGCAACGCATGTGGCGTCGCACTTTCAGGCAGCCCAAGCCCCGCGCGCAACACCCGCATCACTTTTTGCACCTGACCCGGATCCAACCGCCCACCGCGCACCCCGCGAAACAGCGGCGTGTCGGGGGCAAACCGGTGCGGGCAAAGCGCGAGATAGCGCGCAACACCGCGCCGCGCCGCCGCCAAAATCGGCACCAAACGCTCTTTCTTCCCCTTGCCCTCAACCCGCAGCATGTCCGGCAAAGGGTGCGCGCGATAGGGCAGCGCCAAAGCTTCCGAAATCCGCAGTCCGGCACCGTAGAGAAGCGTCAGGACCGCCGCGTCGCGCGCGCCGACCCAAGCCTCGCTGTGATGCCGGCCAGCATCCGCGATCAGCGCCGCCGCATCCGGCGCCGCGACGGGCCGGGGCCGCCGGGCGTTGGCGCGCGGTGCCCGGGCGGCCATGACAGCGGCGGCGCCGACCCCCCGTTCCCGTTCGAGCCAGCGGTAAAACCCCTTCACCGCCGACAGCGCGCGCGCCAAAGACCGGGCGCCCAGGCCGCGGCTGCGCTCTGCCGCCATCCAGGCGCGCATGTCGCGCACCGTCACGGCCCCAAGCAAAGCAATGCTGCAGGGCGCGCCCTGATACTCGGTCAGAAACGCCAAAAACCCAGCGACATCCCGGCGATAGCTGTCGACGGTGCGCGGGCTCGCGCCGGTCACGCCAAGCAGGGTCTGGCACCAACGGTCCAAAAGATCGCGCCCCGCCCCGTCGGAGCCGACCGCCGGCTTTTCCGGCCGGCTCATGCCAACCAGCGACACAAAAGACGCTCAAACACCGCGCCAAAGAACTGAAGCAGATCCGTCCCCTGATCGGGATCAAACCGCTGTGCGTCCTCCGAACCCAAGGCAAGCAGCCCCGGCAGCTTGCCCGCCCCAAGGTCGAGCCGGATCAAGGCCTCCGACTGCAGCCAAAGCGGCTTGGCATCGTAAAGCTCGGGCAACGCCATTCGAACCGGGCGCAGCGTCACCTTCCGCGCCACTGCGTTCGCCTCGCGCGCGACATAATCGTCGCTCGCCCCCTTGGGCAGCGCCTTGACGATCGAGGCCATCGGCCCCGACGGTCCAAGATCGGCGCCCGGCGGCGCAGAGGTCGCCTCAAGCCCAAGCCGGATCATGTCGAGCGCAAGGATGTTCGCGACATCCTGATTAAGGACGTTCAAAAACTCCCGAAAATTCGGCGCCTCAAGAAGCGCCAACACCGCGCGGTGGATCTGCTGGGTGCCGGCCAGGTTTTCGTAGGCGGCGGCCACCACCGTGCGGTGCGTCTCTTCCAACCGGTCGAGCCGGTCTTCCAGCCGGTCGACCAGTTTGCCGCGCAGATCGACGACCTTGCGCCCATCGCCAAGCCCGCCGCCGGCGTCGAGCAGGGCGCGCATCACGTCGCGATCCTCCAGCACCAATGCGGGGTCCTTAAGGATCTCGGCCTTCAGCGCGGCGCCTGGCGTTTGGAGGGGCGCGCCTTCGCCGCCCAATCCGGATCCGTGCCCCGACCCGGATCCTGCCCCGCGCCCTGCCCCCGGCCCCATCCCAGACCCCTTGTCAGACCCCTTCTCAGACAATGCTCTGCCCGGTTTTGGCCCAATCGCTTAAAAACGCATCCAATCCTTTGTCGGTCAGCGGGTGAGATGCGAGCTTTTTCAGCACATCTGGCGGCGCCGTGATCACGTCCGCGCCGATCAGCGCGGATTGCGTGACATGGTTGACCGTGCGGATCGACGCGGCGAGGATCTCGGTCTCGAACCCATAATTGTCATAGATCGTGCGGATGTCTTGGATCAGCTCCATCCCATCGAGGTTGATATCGTCGAGCCGTCCGATAAAGGGGCTGATAAATGTGGCCCCCGCCTTGGCCGCCAAAAGCGCCTGATTGGCCGAGAAGCAGAGCGTGACATTGACCATCCGCCCCTCATCCGACAGCACTTTGCAGGTCTTCAGCCCCGCCCAAGTCAGCGGCACTTTGACCGCGATGTTGTCGGCAATCGCCGCCAGTTTCCGGCCCTCCTCGATCATGGCGTCGGCCTCGGTGGCCACGGTCTCGGCGCTGACGGGTCCAGGGACGAGATCGCAGATCTCCCGCGTCACCTCCAGAATGTCGCGTCCCGATTTCAGGATCAGTGAAGGGTTGGTCGTCACCCCATCGACCATACCGGTATCCGCCAGCTCTCGGATCTTGTCGATCTCGGCGCTGTCTACGAAGAATTTCATCGCTGTGGCTCCGCCCATTTTTCGGTGTTGGGCGGACCGTATCGCAAGGGTTTGGTCAAGGAAACCGTCGGGCCGGCCGGCATGAGCGCGGTGTATCCCGAAGACACACTTGTGGCCGTTCTGACGACCGAGCCGTTGGACCGGCTGCTGGATTACAAAGCGCCGGAAACGGGTGTGGGGCCCGGCGATTTCGTGCGCGTCCCGCTTGGCCCGCGCCAGGTTCTTGGGGTGGTTTGGGGGCCTGGGCAGGGCGGCTGGGACCCCGCAAAGGTCCGCCGGATTGCCGCGCGGCTGGATCTGCCACCGATGCGGACCGAGATGCGCCAATTCTTGGAGCGGGCGGGCGAATACACGCTTTCCCCCCTGCCCGCGATGCTGCGGCTGGCAACGCGCGCGCCGGATCTTGGCGCGAAGCCCGGCACGCGGCAGGTCTTGGTCGCGGGGTCGGGGACGCCCGACCGGATGACCCCAGCGCGGGCGCGGGTGTTGGAGGCGTTGGAGGCCGGCGGCGGCGCGCCGCTTCAACCGGGAGAGTTGTCGGCCCTGGCCGGCGTCTCAAGCTCGGTTTTGAAAGGGTTGGAGGCGCAGGGTGTGCTTTTGCGCACCGAAGCGCCGCGCGACGCGCCGTTCCCGACGCTCGACCTGTTGCGCCCGGGCCGGACCCTGTCGGCCGACCAGGCGCGGGCTGCGACGGCGCTGCGCGAAGCTGCGCGCAGCCGGTCCTATGGCACGACGCTTCTGAAGGGGGTCACAGGATCGGGCAAGACGGAGGTCTATCTCGAAGCCGTCGCCGAAGCGCTGAAAGCGGGGCGCCAGGCGCTGGTGCTCTTGCCCGAGATCGCGCTGACCGGCGCCTTTCTCGACCGGGTGGAGGAACGGTTCGGCGCCCGCCCGGGGGAGTGGCACTCCGGCGCCACCCAAGGCGAACGGCGCCGGCTTTGGCGGGCGGCGGCCCTGGGCACGGTGCGGCTGGTTATCGGCGCCCGCTCGGCGCTTTACCTTCCTTTTGCGGATCTGGGTCTGATCGTCGTCGATGAGGAGCATGACAGCGCCTATAAGCAAGAGGACGGCGTGCTTTATCACGCGCGGGACATGGCGGTGCTGCGCGCCTCCCTGACCTCGGCCGCCGTTGTTCTGGCGACCGCCACCCCGTCGCTGGAAAGCTTTGTGAACGCGCGTGCCGGCAAATACGCACGTTTGGACCTGCCAGAGCGTTTCGGACGCGCAAAACTGCCGGAAATGCGCGCGATCGATCTGACCCAAGCCGGCCCGCCACGGGGGCGCTGGGTGTCGCCAGAGCTTGAAGAAGCCACCGCCGCCCGGCTTGCGGCGGGGGAGCAAGCGCTTTGGTTTCTCAACCGCCGGGGCTATGCGCCGCTGACCCAGTGCCGGGCCTGCGGCCATCAGATCGGCTGCGACAATTGCGACGCGCGGATGGTCGAGCATCGCTTTCGCCAACGTCTCCTCTGCCACCAATGCGGGGCCGAGCGCCCGGTGCCCGAGGCCTGTCCAAGCTGCGGCAAAACCGACACGCTGGCCGCGCTTGGCCCGGGGGTGGAGCGGCTGGCGGAGGAGGCGCTGGCGCTTTTCCCCGCCGCGCGGATCGAGATCCTGTCCTCGGACCAGGCCGAAAGCGCCCGCGCGCTGCGCGCCCGGATCGAGGCGATTGCGGCGGGGGGCGCCGATATCATCATCGGCACCCAAATCGTCGCCAAGGGCCATAACTTTCCACATCTGACGCTGGTCGGCGCAATCGACGCAGACCTTGGGCTGCAGGGGGGAGAGCTGCGCGCAGCCGAGCGGACGTTTCAACTGATCCGCCAAGTTGCGGGGCGGGCTGGCCGAACCGGGCGGCAGGGGCTTGCGCTCGTCCAAACCGCCGAACCCCTGCACCCGGTCATTTCTGCCATTCTGTCCGGCGCGGAGGAGGCGTTCTGGACCGAGGAGGCCGCGCGCCGCGCGGCGGCGGGCGCGCCGCCCTTTGGCCGGATGGCGGGCGTCATTATCAGCGGACCGGAGGAGCGCACAGTCGTCGCGACCGCCCGCGCCCTGGCCCAAAC
>CALCPC010000457.1 GCA_937900975.1 uncultured Paracoccaceae bacterium | reverse complement strand
GTAGACATGTCCATCCGGCATCTCGCGCCGGCCCTTGGAGGCGAAAACAAACATCGTGCCGATGCCGCCATCGATGTCGATTTTGTGGTCGGCATGCGTCGCGCCGCTGGAAAAGGACAGCGCGTAAAGCGCGTCGCGTTCTTCGTTCAGCGCGGTGGCAAGCGCCTTTAACATCTTGGCGCGTTGGTGAAACGTCAGCGCCCGCAGCGCCGGCCCGCCGGTTTCGCGCGCGAAATCCAGCATCGCGGCGACATCCAGCGCGTCGTTCCCGGCCTCCGCCATCACATCGCCGGTTACGGCGTTCTCAATTGGCCGCGCGCCGGGCCCGGGCGCGACCCACTGACCGGCCGCGAAACTGTTCACTTGGAGAAGGGACATGCGGATTTCCTTATCGGGGCGACCGGGGCCTTATGGCCGGTGCCGCCCATTGGGTTGGGCAGATGAAGGGCAAGGATCAGGCGCGCGCCAATCAGGGCCATCCGGGCGATACCGGCGATCCAAAACCGGGTGCCACCCTGAAAAAATCGTGCGGGACGAGACAGCGCTCACCACGCCTTTCGGAACAAAGACATTGGGGCCAACAGGCGGGATGCGCGCGATCTTCTCCGCCGCGATGCCAAACCGGATCGGGTCAAAGCCCAGCGGAAAGACGATGGGCCCCGTTAACGGCCGCGTCGACAGGCTTTCGATTTCGCAGCCCAGGACGCGGTAGATCAGCGGGATCAGAACCGCGAACAGCGGCGCGCTGGTCTGCACCGGTTCTGGCCCGTGCGTGTGCGCAGCGCTCGTCTTGACCGTACGATGCCCGTTAATCTCAGCCAGATGGGCGTCACACCGGGCCCGGTTCGCGGCCGCCACCGCTATCGCCTCAACGCCGGGCTGCGCGCGCTGCTTGTCGGGCGTAAATCGGCGGGGCTGGTGTTCGTGAGATATGTCGGAGGTGTCGACCGCGCCACCGCGCACCTGGTTCATCTGTGCCGGCGGCGGTGCCAGGACAGGGCGCGGCTTGCCTGTGGCGCGGCCGTCTTTGGCAGCGGCCGTAATTTCGATCAGATGGGGCGGCATGTGCGTCTGGATGCCGTGGGCCGGCGGACCCCAGCGTGACATCACCAGTCGATCCCCCGCCGGGGCAGAGCCGCCGGTCAGCATCAGCGCGGCGATGGCACCGGGCACGGTCTTGGTCGGCATGTCGCCTTCCTCTTTCGAGGGTCGTTTCGGGTTTTGGTCAGGCAAATCGTGCCGCGCGCTGCCATTAGCCGGGGCTTGCAGCCTCGGTCATGTCCAACGCGTGTCGGATGGCTGTGTCTCCGGCGGCCTCTGCGGCCCGCATCGGGCCGCCCCGCCAGCGCGGAAACCCATAGCCGTGGATCTTGACGAGATCGATGGCGGCGTCGCTGTCCGCGATGCCTTCTTCGACAATCCGCGCGCCCTCATTGGCAAGCACGGCCAGCAGACGGATCTGAATATCCTGCGGGCTGATCGGCTTTCGCGCGATTCCGGCGGCGTCGGAATAGGCCTGGATCAACGCCGTGACGGCGTGGTCCGGCTTCGGCGTTCGGTCGCCCGCGTCATAGCGATACCACCCTTTGCCCGACCGCTGGCCAAGCCGGCCCAAGGCGCAAAGCTGGTCAGCGATGGTCACATAGCGCTCTTGCGCAGGACGGGTGGCATCCTGGCGCCGCCGATTGGCTTCGGCGATTTGCAACCCGCTGAGGTCCTGCACCTCAAAGGGGCCCATCGCCATGCCGAAGGCGCGCATCGCCGCGTCGACGTCTTCGGGCAGCGCGCCATCGGCCAGCATGTACTCGGCCGCGCGCCGGTAAGCCGTCAACATCCGGTTGCCGATAAACCCCTCGCAAATGCCCGAGCGCACGGCGATCTTGCGCAGCGTCTTGGCAAAGCCGAACGCGGTCGCCAGCGTGTCGGCAGAGGTGGCGGGCAGCGCCACGACCTCCACCAGTTTCATGATGTGGGCCGGGCTGAAGAAATGCAGGCCGACACAGCGCTCTGGCCCCGGGATGCCGTCGAAAATCGCCGTCGGGTCGAGGTAGGATGTGTTGGTGGCCAAGATCGCCTCGGCGCTCAAAACCTTGGAGAGTTGGGCGAAGAGAGCGCGCTTTAGCGCCACATCCTCAAAAACCGCTTCGATTGCCAGGTCATGCCCCGCGGCGGCGTCACGC
Organism: uncultured Paracoccaceae bacterium; assembly: GCA_937900975.1. Lineage (GTDB taxonomy): Bacteria > Pseudomonadota > Alphaproteobacteria > Rhodobacterales > Rhodobacteraceae > Algicella. The sequence goes on along the minus strand of CALCPC010000457.1, from coordinate 5,755 downwards.
TCTGGCGTCGCGGTAAAGGCCGCCTTCTGCCGCTCGACGGCGTCGGCTGTCGTTTTCCCCCGCCGGACACCGCCCTCCAGCGTGTCGATCACGCGCGACGCCGCGTCCTTTGCTGCGGTCGCATCGCGTTCAAGCAGTGTGACCGACAGGCCCGCGGACAGGGCCGCCGTGGCGATCCCGGCGCCCATCAGCCCGCCGCCTAGAACCAGCACCCGGCCGATGCTGCGCGGCGCCCCGGCGCGCACCGCCGGCGGGCGCGCAACGGCCCGCTCGGCAAAAAAGACATGTCGCAGCGCGCGGCTTTCCTCTGACTGGCGGAGCTGAAGATGCAGCGCCCGCTCCTTCGGCTGGCCCTCTGCGAAGGGCAGCGCCGACCAGGCCAGCGCTTCCACAGCGCGGAGCGGCGCGTTCTGCCCCCGCGCCTTTTTCGCGACGGCGGCCTCGGCGGCCCGCCAGTCGGCGGTGGCAAAGCGGGGCGATGGGCGGGCAGAGATCTTGCCGGGGCGGGGGGGCAATTCCGCTGCAAAGGCCGTGACGGCCCCCCGCAGATCCCCATCAACGACCTTGTCGAGCGCGCCGGCGGCCTGAAACTCCGCCGCTGTCAGGCGTTTGCCCGCGGCCGTCATCTCAATCGCCAAGGCCACCCCGATAAGCCGGGGAAGCCGTTGCGTCCCACCCGCGCCGGGGATGGTGCCGACCGAGACCTCGGGCAGCCCGAAAAGCGTGCGCCGCGCCGCGATCCGCCATGCGCAGCCCAAGGCCAATTCCAGCCCGCCACCCAGCACCGTGCCGTGCAATGCGGCGATAAACGGCACGGGACTGTCCTCAATCGCTTGCACCACATCGGGCAAGTGGGGCGGGACCGGGGGGGCGTCGAACTCCGTCATATCGCCGCCCGCGACAAAGGTTTTGCCCGCTGCGGCCAGAACGGCGACCCGCGCCGACGCCACCGCACCGATCGCCGCCATCAGCCCCGTGCGCACGCCGACGGCGGTTGCGTTCACTGGGGGATTGTCGATCGTCACCCAAGCGATATCGCCCGCGAAAGTCACGCTGACACTGTCTGCTCCGGTCATGGAAAGGACTTTCCTATTGCGCGACTCGCGCCTCCATTTATTAATTGACCAACCAGACGGTTTATGCAAGATTTTTCGAAACCGGTCGGCGGAGGGTAAGCCATGGGCGACACAATTCAGGTCACAGCCGCCGGCGACGTGACTGAGATCACGTTGAACCGCCCGGACCGCTTGAACAGCTATAACGCCGAGATGCACGGCGCGCTGCGGGCCGCGCTGGATGGCGCGGCGCGGGGCAATAGCCGGGCGGTTCTGCTGACAGGCGCTGGGCGGGGGTTTTGCGCGGGCCAGGATCTGGGCGACCGCGACCCTGCGACCATGGACGCGCCGCCGGACCTAAGTGAGACGCTGAAGACATACTACAACCCCCTGATCCGCCAGATCCGGGGGCTTGAGATGCCGGTGATCTGTGCGGTCAACGGGGTGGCGGCGGGCGCGGGGGCCAATATCGCGTTGGCCTGCGACATCGTGCTGGCCGCAGACAGCGCCAGGTTCATCCAATCCTTTGCCAAAGTGGGCCTTGTGCCCGATGGCGGCGGCACTTGGTCCTTGACCCATCTTGTGGGGGAGGCTCGGGCAAAGGCGCTGGCGATGACCGCCACACCGCTGAGCGCGGCACTGGCGGCTGACTGGGGTCTGATCTGGAAAGCCGTGCCCGACGAGGACCTGATGGCCGAGGCCCGAAGCCTTGCGGCCAGTTTGGCGGCGGGGCCGACGGTTGGCCTTGCCTTGACCAAACGGGCAATCCAGGCGGCAAGCGCCAACACGCTGGATCACCAGTTGGAGTTGGAGGCCCAAAGCCAAAAGATCTGCGGCGCCACGCCCGACTATGCCGAGGGCGTGTCGGCCTTTTTGCAAAAGCGTCCGCCGGTCTTCACCGGCCGCCGCCCATGACCCCGGCGGAGCGCGCAGAAAAATCGGCCGCGGCAATGTGGTCGGGCGACCAGGCCAGCGCCTGGTTCGGCATGGCGCTGATCGCCGTTGACGAAGGCTCTGCGACACTTGCGCTGACCGTGCAGCCCCACCACGTCAACGGTCATCAGATCTGTCACGGCGGCGTTGTCTTTGCGCTCGCCGACAGCGCTTTTGCCTTTGCCTGCAACAGCCGCAACCAGGCCACTGTCGCGCAGCACAACACGATCACCTATCTGGCGCCAGCCCGGCTTGGCGACCGATTGACCGCATCCGCGCGGGAGGTCAGCCTGAAGGGCCGCAGCGGCATCACCGACGTCACTGTCACCGATCAAAACGGGCACACGGTTGCCGTGTTTCGCGGCGCGTCGCGGGCGATCACCGGGCAGCTGTTTTCTGAGGAGGAGGAGGCGACATCATGAAGGATCTGGGGGCAAAACCCGAGGAGCTTGACCCAATTGAGATCGCCTCCCGGGATGAGATTTCGGACCTGCAACTCACCCGTCTTCGGTGGTCGCTGACCCATGCCTACACCAACGTCCCGATGTATCGGGCCCGCTTCGATGCCGCCGGTGTCCATCCCGACATGCTGCCCAGCCTCGAAGACCTTGCGAAGTTTCCGTTCACGGTCAAAGACGATCTGCGGGACAATTATCCTTTTGGTCTGTTCGCAGTTCCCCGGGCTCAGATCCAGCGCATCCATGCCTCGTCGGGGACCACGGGCAAGGCCACGGTAGTGGGCTATACGCGGAACGATTGCGATGTCTTTGCCGATCTGGTCGCGCGGTCGCTGCGGGCCGCGGGCGTGCGGGCGGGCGATATGGTCCACAACGCCTATGGCTATGGCCTTTTTACCGGCGGGCGCGGCGCGCATCATGGGATTGAGCGTTTGGGCGCAACCGTTGTCCCGATGAGCGGCGGACAAACGCAAAAGCAAGTCGCCCTGATCACCGATTTCAAACCCGACGCGATCATGGTCACCCCCTCTTATGTGCTGAACATCCTAGAGGAGTTTCAACGCCAAGGCATCGACCCGCGCGCCACATCCCTTTCGGTCGGTATCTTCGGCGCGGAACCTTGGACAAACGCGATGCGCCGAGAGGTCGAAGACGCCTTCGATATGCACGCCGTCGACATCTATGGCCTGTCCGAGATCATGGGCCCCGGCGTCGCCAACGAATGCGTGGAAACCAAGGACGGCCTTCACATTTGGGAAGACCATTTCTACCCCGAAATCATCGACCCCGCGACCGGCGCGCCCGTCGCCGCGGGACAGGAGGGGGAGTTGGTGTTCACCACGCTGACCAAAGAGGGCATCCCGATGATCCGCTACCGGACGCGGGATCTGACCCGGCTTATGCCCGGCACCGCGCGCACAATGCGCCGGATGGCCAAGGTTACCGGCCGCTCTGACGACATGATCATCCTGCGCGGCGTCAACGTGTTTCCAACTCAGATAGAAGAACAGCTTTTGGCCGTGGCCGCGCTTGCCCCACATTTTCAGATCGAGCTTTTTCGGTCCGGCCGCATGGATGCCATGCGCGTTCATGTGGAAGCGCACCCCAAGGCCGCGGATGCGGACAGCAAAGCCGCGGCCGCCGACGCGCTTCGACAAAAAATCAAGGATGCCGTCGGCGTCTCGACCGAAGTCGTCGTCGGCGATCCGGGCACGGTGCAACGCTCCGCCGGCAAGGCGCAGCGCGTTGTCGACACCCGAACAGGGGAGCGATGATTGGCCCGTCCCATCGCCAAGGATTACGACGAAAAGCGGCAGCTGATTTTGGACCGCGCCGCACAGCTTTTTGCCAGCGAAGGCTTTGACCGCGCGTCGGTCAGCCGCGTGGCAAAGGCCTGCGCGATCTCGAAAGCGAACATCTACCACTATTACCCCAGCAAGGATGAAATCCTGTTCGACATCCTGGACAAATACCTTCGCGCGCTTCGGGATCGGATCGTCGGGATGGACCTTGCCGGCCTTGCCCCGCAGGAGCAGTTTCGCCAAACGGTGGTGGAAATTCTGCTCGCCTATCAAGGCGCCGATAATGAGCATCGGCTCCAAGCGAGTGGGATCAAGCATCTGCCAGCCGCGCAACAGGCGATCCTGGTCGGCTATCAGCGCGATCTTGTCTGGCACATGAGTGCCCTTGTTGCCGCGGTGGCCCCCGATGTTTTCGCCGACGATCGGGCAAAACTGCGGGCGGCCACGATGTCGGTCTTTGGAATGCTGAATTGGTTCTACATGTGGAACAGCGGCGCCGATCAAACGGCGCGCGAGGATTACGCGGACGTGGTCTTTCAGATCAGCCTTAACGGATTTTCCGGGCTTTAAAGCGATTTCCGTTCAGGATCGAATACAGGATGACCGTCGGGCAGCAAGGTCTGGACCAAGCCGAACAAAAATGGCCCCGGGCCCCTGGGTGTTCGACAGCGTTTCGGGAAATACCGAAACCATCAAGCAGCCCGAACCGCGTTGAAGTCCCCGACTTCATACAGCGCTATGCGATCCGGGTTTTTCACGAATGCCTTGTCCGAGCGGATGAGCGTCGCCCAGCGCGTCCCGCGGCGGGCGGGTCTGCGCCGGCACAGCCTTACTGATCGTAATCGAAGGTAACGCTGTCGGTCAGGGGGTAGCATTGGCTGGTCAGAACATACCCATGCTCGACCTCGTAATCTTCAAGCGCGTGGGTCGCGGCCATCTCGACCCGCCCATCCAGAACCTTGGCCCGGCATGTCGAACAGACGCCCGCCTTGCAGGCAAAGGGCGCATCGATGGCATTGGCGAGCGCTGCCTCCAGCAGCGTCGTGTCGCGGGGCATGGTGAAGCGGCGGCTCTCGCCATCGAGCGTTAGCTTCACGGCCGTCATTTCGCGTCCCCGGTCGCTATCGCCGTCGACCGCCCTTTGCGCCGCGCGACCTGGCTGCGCGCTGGCAAACAGCTCAAACTTGATTTGTGCATCGCTGAGACCCTCTGCCCGCAGCGCCGCGGCGATGGTCAGCATCCTCGGCTCTGGCCCGCAGATAAACGCGGTAGCGATGGCGGCGATGGGGATCCAATGCTTGAACAACAAGGCGCATTTTTCGGCATCGACGCGCCCGGTGAAAAGGTCGATGTCCTGCGCCTCCTGTTCCAGGATATGGACGATGGTGACGCGATCCAAAAACCGGTTTTTCAGATCCTCCAACTCATCGCGGAACATGATCGTGTTGATCGCCCGGTTCGCGTAAACCAGCGTAAACCGCGACAACGGCTCCCGCGCCAGAACCGTGCGCAGGATCGACAGCACCGGCGTGATGCCAGAGCCGCCGGCAAACCCAAGATAGTGCTTGCGCGCGTCGGAGGTCAGCTCCGTGAAAAAGGCGCCCATCGGCGGCATCGCCTCCAGCGTGTCGCCGACCTTCAAATCCTCGTTGGCCCAGGTCGAGAACGCGCCACCTGCCACCTTTTTGATCCCAACCTGCAAAACGCCATCGTCCCGCCCCGCGCAGATTGAGTAGGAGCGGCGCAGCTCTGCGCCATCGAAGGCCCGGCGGAATGTCAGGTATTGGCCTTGAATAAAGTCAAACGCCGCCGGGGTTTCTGGCTTCAACGTGACCACGACCGCATCGCGGATCGTCTTTTTGATGTCGGTCACGGATAAGGGGTGGAAACGGGGCATCCGACCCTCCCTAAATGCACTTGAAATAGTCGAAGGGTTCAAGACAGGCGGTGCAGCGCCACTGCGCCTTGCACGGCGTCGATCCGAACTGGGACACTTTCTCAACCGTGC
>CALCPC010000456.1 GCA_937900975.1 uncultured Paracoccaceae bacterium | reverse complement strand
GGCCGAATTTGGGTCGGCGGATGTGACGGTGACGCTGGCCGGACCGGACGGCCCGCGGGAGGTGACGACCCTTGGCGCGCTTTTGCCGGGCGCCTTCACGGCCGGGCATCTTGAGGTGGGCAATGGATGATCTTTCGCAGGCGGCCGCGCGGGCTTTGGCCTGTCTCGACCTGACGGATCTGAGCGACGACGCCGACAGTGCCGGGGTCGAAGCGCTCTGCCGGCGCGCCGATACCCGGCACGGCCCGGTGGCTGCCGTGTGCCTGTGGCCGCGCTTTGTGACCGAAGCGCGCGGCCATCTGATCGGGACCGGCATTCGCATCGCCACGGTGGTCAATTTTCCGACCGGCGCCGAACCCTCGGAGGATGTGCTGGCCCTGGTCGAGCGGGCGCGAGAAGATGGCGCGGATGAGATCGATCTGGTCGTGCCCTACCGCGATCTGATGGAAGGGCAGGAGGAGACTATTCCCGCCCTTGTACGCCGCGTGAAGGAGGCCGCGGGCACAGCACCCGTCAAAGCGATCCTTGAGACCGGCGTGTTGGGGGATGAGGCGCTGATCCGCAAGGCTGCAGAACGCGCGCTGCTGGGGGGCGCGGATTTTCTGAAAACCTCGACCGGGAAAGTGCCGATCAATGCAACGCCGGTTTCGGGCCGCATCCTGCTAGAGGCCATTGCAGCCGACGCGGCCGATGCGGGGTTCAAGGCCGCCGGTGGTGTGCGCAGCACCGCCGACGCCGCGGTTTACCTTGAACTCGCCGATGAGATCATGGGCCCCGACTGGGCAACGCCCGCGCGGTTCCGCATCGGCGCCTCGGGCGTGTTGACGCCGCTTTTGCAGACGCTGGACGGCCAGGACAGCACAGAGGCACCGCTTCCCGGCGTTGAATACTGATGCTGACCGCTGAGGTCATTGCGGCCAAACGCGATGGCAAGGCGCTGCCGCGCGACGCAAAAGCGTCGTTGATTGAGGGGAGCACGGATGGGCGCGTCAGCGATGCCCAGATCGCGGCCTTTGCCATGGCAACGCTGATCCGCGGGATGGATGCGGCCGAGCGGGTGCATCTGACGCAAGCGATGCGCGACAGCGGTCGGGTGCTGCAATGGGATCTGCCGGGACCTGTGATCGACAAGCACTCGACAGGCGGCGTCGGGGATACGGTGTCGCTGATGCTTGCCCCGGCGCTGGCGGCCTGCGGGGCGTTTGTGCCGATGATCTCGGGCCGCGGGTTGGGCCATACCGGCGGCACGTTGGATAAGTTCGATGCGATCCCAGGGTATGACACGCGGCCCGATCTGGCCCTGCTGCGCCGTGTGACGGCAGAGGTCGGCTGCGCCATCATCGGTCAGACGCCCGAGATCGCCCCGGCGGATGGCCGGATCTATGCCGTTCGCGATGTTACGGCGACGGTCGAAAGCATCGATTTGATCTGTGCGTCGATTCTGTCCAAAAAGCTAGCGGCAGGGCTGGATGCGCTGGTGCTCGACGTCAAAACCGGGTCCGGCGCTTTCATGGTCGCGCAGGATGCGGCGGCGGACTTGGCCCGGGTCTTGGTCGATGTCGGCCAGGGCGCCGGGTGCCCGACCAGCGCGCTTCTGACGGATATGAGCGCGCCGCTGGCCCCGGCCGCCGGCAATGCGCTGGAGGTTGAGGTCGCCATCGGCTTTCTGACCGGGCGGGAGGTCGACAGCCGTCTTTGGGATGTCGTCACCGGTCTTGGCGGGGAGGCGCTGGCGCTTGGCGGGCTGGCCGGCTCGGCGGCCAAGGGGCGCGCGCATGTTGCGGCTGCGTTGGAAAGCGGTCGCGCGGCAGAGGTTTTTGGCCGCATGGTCGCCGCCCTCGGCGGGCCGAGCGATCTGGTCGAGGCGCCGGCGCGCCATCTTGCCCGCGCGCCGGTGGTGGAGGAGGTTCTGCCAGACGCAGCGGGATTTGTCGCCAGCATCGACACGCGGGCGCTGGGGGTGCTGGTGGTGGAGCTTGGCGGCGGCCGTCGGGTGGCCAGCGACACGGTCGATCCGGCGGTGGGGCTGGATTGGCTGGCGGGCGCGGGTGCCTATGTGGATGGGGAGACGCCGCTGGCGCGGGTTCATGCGCGCGACGGGGCCGCGGCCGAACGTGCGGCCGGGGCGGTTCGCCAGGCCTATACAGTGATCGAGACGCCGCCGGCGGAGATCCCCGTAATCCTGGGAGACATCCGCTGACACCGCGCCGGGGCGGGCGCGACGCGCCGGGCGCGGGCCTGACCCTGACCCTGGCCCTGGCCCTGGCCGACGGGCCAGGCCGTGCGGGCAGCGTCGCCAGGCGCCCCCTCTGCCGCACCGCGCGATGGGCGTTCCGCCGGCGTGGTTGCTTCTCAGAAAGTTCGTCCCTTGTCAAAGACATAAAGCCGGGTCGGGGCGTCCTATCGCGGTCCGGCGCGGCGCGGGACTGCGGTCTCAACCCGCCGCGGACCCGGCAGGGCCGCTTTCGCCGGCTTGGGGCCTGTCCAGCGGGCGTCACTCCCGCCGCCTTGGGAAGCCTTGGCCGGGGCACAGCGGGGGGACCGGGCCATTTGGTCTTCGGCCCATGGCGGCGCGCTGCTCTCAGCGCTGGGATGCGCCCGGCGCGCCGTGGACCGTCGGCGGCGGGCGTCGCCCCGCAGCCGGACCACCCGCTCCGACGCGCGGGCCACGCGCCGGTCCTTGCCCCCGGTGTGCAACCGCCCGGCGCCTGGGCGCCGCGGAAAGCGCGCCTTTGGGGCGATGCCGCGCAGTGTGGCCCATGGCCTGCCTTCAGGGCGGGATCTGGCGGCTAGCAATGGCGGGGCGCGGCATTCTTTTGGTGCTCGATTCCGTTGGCTGCGGCGGTGCGCCGGATGCGGAACGGTTTGGCGATGCCGGCGCCAACACGCTTTTGCACATCGCCGAGGCCTGTGCCGCCGGCCGCGCGGAAGACGGGCGGAGCGGGCCGCTCCACCTGCCCAATCTCGACCGGCTGGGCCTTGGCGCGGCCATCGCCACCGCCTCAGGCACAGGCGCGCCGGGCCTCGGCCGCAGGCCCGCGGCCGCCTGGGGCGCCGCAACGGAGGTGAGTGCCGGCAAGGACACGCCTTCGGGCCATTGGGAACTGGCCGGGCTGCCGGTGCCCTTCGACTGGCACTATTTCCCGCAAACCGTGCCAACATTCCCAGCAGCGCTGACCGATGCGCTGATCGCCCGCGCGGACCTTCCGGGGATCCTTGGCAATTGCCACGCCTCGGGGATGCCGATCCTGCGCACCCATGGGATGGCGCATATCCGCAGCGGCAAGCCGATCTTCTACACCTCGACCGACAGCGTCCTGCAGATCGCGGCGCATGAGACGGCCTTCGGGCTTGACCGCCTGTTGGCGCTCTGCGCCCTCGCGGCAGAGCATGTCCACCCGATGCGCGTTGGGCGCGTCATCGCCCGGCCCTTTGTCGGCGACACGCCGGAAAGCTTCAAACGCACGGCCAATCGGCGCGATTTTGCCTATCCGCCCCCGGCGCCGACCCTGTGCGACAGGGTTGAGGCCGCCGGCCGCCGGGTGATCGGGATCGGTAAGATCGGCGATATCTTCGCGGGGCGGGGCGTCTCCGAGACGGTGAAGGGCGCCGACGATATGGCCCTGTTCGACGGTCTTTTGACCGCCCTCGACCGTGCGGCGCCCGGCGATCTGATCTTTGCCAATTTCGTTGAGTTCGACACGCTTTGGGGCCACACGCGGGACGTCGCGGGGTATGCGCGCGCGCTTGAAACCTTCGATGCGCGGATGCCCGCCTTGCTTGCGCGGATTGGCGCAGAAGATCTGCTGGTCATCACGGCCGATCACGGCAATGATCCGACCTGGCCCGGCAGCGATCACACGCGAGAGCGGGTTCCCGTTCTGATGGTGGGACCGGAGCCCGGTCCGCTTGGCCAGATCGCCTTTGCCGATGTTGGTGAGACGCTGGCGCATCACCTCGCGTTGGCGCCCGGGCCCCATGGAAGGAGTGTTTTGTGACCGATTGGCGCAGCCTGCCGAAAGTGGAGCTTCATCTTCACCTTGAAGGCGCGGCGCCGCCGGCGCTGATCCGCACCCTGGCGGCCGAGAAAGGGATCGCGCTGCCTGGGGTGTTCGATGCGAAGGGCCATTACCTTTGGCATGATTTTTCCAGCTTTCTGGCGTGTTACGAGGCTGCGTGTCAGGTGCTTTCTTCGCCCGAGGATTATGCGCGGCTGACGGCTGCGGTGTTGGCCGCGGCCCGCGCGGATGGGGTGATTTACACGGAGGTTTTTGTCAGCCCCGATCTGTGCGGCGGCGGCGACCCGGTCGCGTGGCGGGAGTATCTGGCCGCGATTGCCGGGGCTGCGGATCTGCCGGGGATCGAGATGCGCGTGATCGCCACCGCCATTCGCCATTTCGGGCCCGAGCGCGCGTTGCGCGCGGCAGAGTTGACGGCGGATGCGGCGGGCCACTTTGTCACCGGCTTCGGGATGGGCGGGGAAGAGCGTTTCGGCCACGCCGCGGATTATGCGGATGCGTTCGAAATCGCGCGTGCGGCCGGGCTTTCGCTGACGTCGCACGCGGGAGAGTTTGGCGGGCCGGCCAGTGTTGCAGAGACGCTTGACGCGCTTGGCGTGGCAAGGATCGGGCATGGGGTGAGGGCGATTGAGGATCCCGCCCTGGTGGCCGATCTTGCGGCCCGTGGCACGGTGCTGGAGGTGAACCCCGGTTCGAACATTGCGCTTGGGCTTTATCCCGACTGGCCCCAGCACCCCGTCCGCGCGCTGCGCGACGCGGGCGTGACCGTCACGCTGTCAACCGACGATCCGCCCTATTTTCACACCGATTTGCCGTCGGAATATGCCGCACTCTCCGCCGCGTTCGGCTGGACGGTTGAGGATTTTCGCGCGCTAAACGTCGCCGCGGCCAGGGCCGCGTTCTGCGATGAGGCCACGCGGTCGGCAGTCTTGCAGCAGCTTCTGGACGCGGGCGCGGCGCCCTGATGGGGCGGTGCCGAGGGCCGAACGCGCTCAGCGAAGGCGCCCGGCGGGGACCATTGACGCGGTCGTAGCTCCGCCCTTTGGCCGCGCGGGGTTTTGGCCCATCAGCGGTCCGATGGGGGGGCCAGCGACGCGGGTCGGGCGGCCGCGATGTCGCGGTCGAGCGTCGTCAGGATCCGGCGGACGAGGCCAAGCCCCTCAAAAACCAGGGCAGAGTATAGCTGCAGCGCGCCTGCGCCCGCCTGAAGTCTGGCAAGGGCGTCCGCGCCCGATGCGATCCCACCGACGCCGATCAAGGGCAGATCGCTGCGCGCCCGGAAGGCGGCCAGAACCGCCGTCGCCCGGTCGCGCAGCGGCGCGCCCGACAGCCCGCCCCGCTCCCCCCCATGGGGGGAGAGAAGCGGCGGGCGCGCCACGGTTGTGTTGGTTGCAATGAGGCCGGCCAAACGGGCCTCCTCGGCCACGCGGACGACCGCGTCGATCTCGCCGGGCTCAAGATCGGGGGAGATCTTCAGAAACAACGGCAGCGGCTGGGCGAGCGCGGCGTTGGCGGCCTGACAAACATCAAGCACAGCGCGCAACGCCTCGGCCCCCTGAAGATCGCGCAGCCGCTCGGTATTGGGGGAGGAGACGTTGACGGTGGCGAAATCGACATGCGCGCCGCAGCGGCTGAGCACCAGTCCGAAATCTGCGGCCCGGTCGGCGCTGTCCTTGTTGGCGCCGAGGTTAAGCCCCACGATCCCGGTTTTCGGCCGCCGCGCAAGGCGCTGGGCGACGACCTCCATCCCGTCATTGTTAAAGCCGAACCGGTTGATAACGGCGCGGTCCTCGGTCAGCCGGAAAACCCGCGGCCGCGGGTTCCCAGGCTGCGGTCGGGGGGTGACGGCGCCGACCTCGACAAAGCCGAACCCCGCCGCCAAAAGCGGGCCCAGCGCCACGGCGTTTTTGTCAAACCCCGCTGCCAGACCCAGCGGATTGGGCAGCTCTAGCCCCGCAAACCGGGTGCGGAGCGTCGGGCTGCGGTAGGGGCGGCGCGGCGTAGCGACCCCGGTTTTAAGCGCAAGAAGCGCCAGGGCATGCGCACGCTCGGGCTCAAAAAGCCGCAACGCCCGGGTGGCCAGCCCGCTCATACAAGTCCGTCAAAGACATGGCCGCCGTCGCGGCGCGGCAAGGGTTTTGCCCAAAGCACATCGGCCGCGCGGAGCATGCGGTAAAGATGCGGAAAAAGCGCGCCGCCGCGCGACGGTTCCCATGTCAGGTCCTCGGCCGCGATGGCGAGCAGCATCAGCCCGTCCTCGCCCGCGAAGTGCCGCGCAGCCGTCTCGGCGACCTGCGTGGCAGAGGAGAGGTGAATAAAGCCGTCCGCGTGATCGATCGGCGCGCCCGCCGTCTCGCCCGCCGCTTCGAACAAGGCCCATTCCTCGGCACGGAAAATCTTGTAGACGGGGTCCATGGCCTAACCTTGGGGTGTCATGGCGGGCTTGGCCTTGCCGCGGGTCAGGCCAAGCTGGCGCTCTCGATAGATGATGAAAAGCCCGGCGGCCATGATGATCCCGGCGCCCAACAGGGTTTGGAGTGTCGGGATCTCTTCAAAGATCGTGTAGCCGATGGCGATGGCCATCAGCATCGATACATATTCAAACGGCGCGATCACGGAGGCCGGCGCGTTGCGGTAGGCGCTGGTCAGCATGATCTGCCCAAACCCGCCCAGAACGCCGGCGGCGATCATCGCCGCCGCGATCCAGATCGAGGGCCAAACCCAGCCAAAGGGGATTGTGGCGGCCCCGATCAGCGTCGCCGACAGCGAAAAATAAAAGACGATGGCCGGTGTGGTCTCGGTGGTGACGAGCCGGCGGATAAAGACCTGGGCCAAAGCCGCCAATAGCGCGCCCAGCAGGGCCACGACGGCGCCGAGGGCTTGTCGATCACCGGCAAGGCCCGAAAGCGACAGCTTCGGCTGCAGCACCACGATCACGCCGGCAAGACCGATGATCACGGCAGTGAGGCGAAAGATCCGCACCTCCTCGCCCAGGAACATGGCGGCGAGGATCACGATCAGGATCGGCGTGGCATAGCCGATTGCCGTCACCTCGGGCAGCGGCAAGAGGCCGAGCGCGGTAAACCCGCAGGCCATCCCGCCAACGCCCACCAGCCCGCGCCAAAGATGGCCGAAGGGGTTTTTCGTCTCAAGCCCATGCGCCAAGTCGTGGCGAAGCGCGAGCCAGATCAAGATCACCGGAATGGCGAAGGCCGAGCGAAAGAAGATGAGCTGACCCGCCGGCACATCGGCGGCGGCGGCAATTTTCACCAGCGTGGCCATGGCCATGAAAAAGGCCACGGACAGGACTTTTTGACCAATTGCGTGGAACGGGTTCATCGGCGGCGTCTTTTCATATCATCGTCTTCCTAGGCCAGCCTCCCGATCTTGGCCAGCGCTTGATGCGCCCGCATGGCGCCATCTTTCGCAGGTAGAGCGGCGTCTTACGGCCAATTTTTGCGGCCTAATCCCCCTGGCTTGGCACAAAAACCTCAACAGAGGCCGCGACCAGGATGGCGGGCGTATCGCTGACATCCAGGCCGCCCGGCACGATCTTGACCTCCCGCGTGCCCGGCGGCAGGGCCGGCAACAATGCGGCCTGGTCGATCGCCGCAGGATCGGGTGCGCCGATGGTGGCCAGGATACGGGGCGCGCCCGCCACCTCGGCCAAAACCGGCAGCGATGAATGCGACAGCGCGTCGGCCAAGGCCGCCAGGGCCGCAGCGGTCGGATCCTGCCCCGTCCGGTCCAGCCCGTGCCCCATCGCCACGATCAGCCGGGCCATGCGCGTCACGCCACACCGTCGAGCGAGACATGCAGCGCCGCCAGCGCCAACACAGTCACCCCGCCATCCGGTTTGGGGATGTCGAGGCCGCCGGGCACCACCGACACCGCCACTATGCCATAGGGAAAGATGGCAGCAACCTTGTCCGGGTCGACAGCGCTGGGGGTTTGGACGCCGATCTCGGCCCGGATCCGCATCGCCGCGCGATCCACGCCAAACACCCCCGCAAGGTCGATGGAGTTCCGCCACAGCGCATTTTCCACCGCCCGCACGGCCGCCTGGGTGTAATCCTGCTGACGCAGAGAGCTTCCCTGCCCGTATTCAATCAGCTTGGTGTGCATCGAGTTTTGAATTTGTCAGCATTTTTTGACTGCACCACGGATAAAGTTCGAGAACAAGGGCCAAATCAGTTGTCAGGTTTGATTGACGGTTGCTAGTTTTCGCCAGGAGCAATCAACCGGAGCGACCGATGAAACCGATTCCCGCCCTTCTAGGCGCCAGCGCACTGGCCCTATCTGCCGGAACGGCCCTGGCCGATTACACGCTGACCATTCTACACACGAACGATTTTCATGCGCGGTTTGAGCCGCTCAGCCGCTTCGACAGCGGCTGCTCGGCCGAGGACAATGCCGAGGGCAAATGCTTTGGCGGGTCGGCCCGGCTGGTGACGGCGATTGCAGATGCCCGCGCGCGGGCCGGAAACTCCATCCTTGTTGATGGCGGGGATCAGTTTCAGGGCACGCTGTTTTACACGTATTACAAGGGCGCGATGGCCGCCGAGATGATGAACAAAATGGAATACGACGCAATGACCGTCGGCAACCATGAGTTCAATCACGGCCCCGAGGTTTTGCGCGGCTTTATCGACAGCGTTGGGTTTCCGATTTTGATGTCCAATGCCGACTTCACGGGAGAGCCGCTGCTGATCGACGCGCTGGAAAAATCGGTGATCCTTGAGCGTGGGGGAGAGCGGTTGGGCCTGATCGGCCTGACGCCCGAAGACACGCATGAGCTTTCAAGCCCCGGTCCGCATGTCCATTTCCACGACCCGATCCCCGCAGTCCGCGAAGAGATTGCAAAGCTTGAGGCCGAGGGGATCAACAAGATCATCGTGCTAAGCCATTCCGGCTATGGCCTGGATTTGGAGATCGCGGCGGCGGTGCCAGAGATCGACGTGATTGTCGGCGGCCACACCAACACGCTGTTGTCCAATACCCATGAAGGGGCTGTCGGGCCCTATCCGACCATGGTGGGCACCACGGCGATTGTGCAGGCCTATGCTTATGGCAAGTTTCTTGGCGAATTGAACGTGACCTTCGACGACGACGGCGTGTTGACAGAGGCCGTCGGCGATCCACTGATTATGGACGCCGACGTCATCGAGGACAGCAGCACCGTCGCCCGGATCGCAGAGCTTGCGGTACCGCTGGACGAGATCCGGAATGAGATCGTGGCCGAGGCGGCGGCGCCGATCGAGGGCGACCGCTCGGTCTGCCGGGCGGTGGAATGTGAGATGGGCAACCTGATCACCGACGCGATGCTGGACCGGGTGAAAGACCAGGGCATCCAGATCGCGTTTCAAAACGGTGGCGGCATCCGCGCCTCCATCGATGTGGGTGAGATCACGAAAGGGGAGGTTCTGACCGTGCTGCCGTTTCAGAACACATTGTCGACCTTTCAGGTGACGGGTGCTGTGTTGCGGGCGGCGCTGGAGAACGGCGTCAGCCAGGTCGAAGATGGCGCGGGGCGGTTCCCCCAGGTCGCCGGATTGCGCTTTTCCTGGTCGCCCGATGCAGAGCCGGGGTCGCGGGTGGGCGATGTGATGGTGGAAATGCCCGACGGGCTGGAGCCGCTCGATCCCGAAAAAACCTACGGCGTGGTGTCGAACAACTATGTCCGCGGCGGCGGTGACGGCTATGCGATGTTCGGGACCGAGGCGACGAATGTTTATGACTACGGTCCGGACCTTGCCGATGTCGTGGCCGAGTATTTGGCCGAAAGAATCCCCTACACGCCCTTCGTGGCCGAGCGGATCAGCCGCAACTGACAGCGCCCCGGGTTTCGGTCGCACCGCAACGGCAGACCCCGGAAACCGCGCCTTGGATCCGTGTGTGGTCCTGATCATGGGAAAGCGGTATTTGGGGTCAGGGGGCCGCGACTGGCTTTAGAGCATTTTCCGTTCAAAGCAGGTCAGTCATCATCAGAAAACGCGTTCA
>CALCPC010000455.1 GCA_937900975.1 uncultured Paracoccaceae bacterium | reverse complement strand
CGCTGTTGCCGCCCGAGGCTGTGCTGACGACCTACCCCACCGCGCGGCTTTTGATCCTGTCCGACCGGGAGGCGAACATCGCGCGGCTCCGGCGGCTGATCGCGCGGCTCGACCGGCCCGTGCAAAGCGAGATCCTGGTGGTCCCGCTGCGCAATGCGGAGGCCAGCCAATTGGTCGATATTTTATCGGCTTTGGAACTGACATCTCCCGGCGCTTCCGTCACGGCGGATGCCCGCTCCAACAGCCTGGTGGTCACCGGCCCGGATGCGTTCAAGGCGCAGGTCCGCTCTCTGGTGGGAGAGCTTGACCGCCCGCGCAATGTCCAGGATGCCACCGTCGTGCAACTTAGCTATGCCGACGCGACGGAAATCGAGCAGATCGGGCTGAAGCTTTTCGCCGCGCAGGCCGGCGGCGGGGAGGCGCCGACGGGGGCGGCCATCGTTGCCGATCCCAACACCAACTCCGTCCTGATCAGCGCGCCGCCCGATCTTCTGGCCTCGGTCGTCAATGCTGTCCGCCGCCTCGACACAAGGCCCAATCAAGTGCTGATCGAAGGCGTGATTTTTGAGATGAGCGCCGACAACTTCGCCGAGCTTGGCGTCCAGTTCGGCGCCATCATCGGCAATGTTTTCGCGGGCGGCGTGCAGTTCAACCTTGCCAACGCGCCGCAGCTTGGCAGCCTTGTCACAACGCTTTTGTCCGGTGGGATCCCGGCCTTCGGGTCTGGCATCGCGCTGGGCGCGGGCAGCCAGGGCGATCAGAACAGCGCGGCGGGGTTCCTGTCGGCGCTTGCGCGCGACACCTCGACCAATATCCTTTCCACCCCCTCGATCCTGACGCTGAACAACGAGGAGGCCGAGATCGTGGTCGCCGCCAACGTCCCTTTCGTGACGGGGCGGTTTTCGACGGTGGGCGAAAGCACGAACCCCGAGCAACCCTTCCAGACCATCCAGCGGGAGGATGTGGGCCTGACCTTGACGGTAACGCCGCAGATCACCGGCGACGGGACCGTGCGGCTGAAGGTCAGCCAGGAGGTGTCGAACCTGACGGCGGCCGCGGCAGCCTCGGGCGGCGAGATCACGCAGCGGCGCGCCATCTCAAGCTCCATCATCGTGGGCGACGGCGCGCTCGTCCTGCTTGGCGGTTTGATCGAGGAGACGGCCTCGGACACGCGTGAGAAAGTGCCGGGCGCCGGCGATCTGCCGGTTTTGGGCAATCTTTTTCGGGCGAAATCGGCGCAAGGCACAAAGCGCATCCTGCTTTTGCTGCTGCGCCCCACCATCGTGAGCACCGACGCGGATGCCCGCACCGTGACGGATCAAAGCTATAACGCCGCCCGCGTGCAGCAGGGGGAGATCCTGGCCGGCGCGGATGAGCGCTATCCGTCGGCCAACCGCGTGACGCTGCCCCCGTTGATCCCGTCGCTGGCTGAGCCGTTTCGGCCATGCACCAGCCGCGCCTAGCTGCCGCCTTTGCCGCCGCGGCTCGACCGCGGGCGGTAGGGGGGTGGACGCGGACCCGACCCTGCCCCTGGCCTTCGCGCGCAGCGCGGGCGTCGCCATCGACCCCGACCAGGACCCTGCGCCCGATGCGCCGCTGCGCCTGATCGCGCGGGCCAGTGCCAGCGACCTGGCCTGGCGGGAAGCGCGGCGGGTGCTGGGCCGGCCAGTGGCGATCCGCTTGTGCTCAGACCAAGCGTTCGACCAGGCGTTGGAGCAGACGCAGTCGAGCCGCGACACGGAGGCCAGCGACAGTCACACATTCGAGGGCGACGATATCGAGATCGAGCGTGGCGGCGAACGCGGGCTGGTCACCGATCTTCTCGACGATGCCGCGGACGCGCCGGTGATCGGGCTGATCAACACGCTGTTGCGCCAAGCGTTGCGGCGCGGCGCGTCGGACATGCATGTGGAGGCGATGGAACAGGGGATCCGCGTGCGGATGCGCATCGACGGCATCCTGCGCACGGTGGTCGAGCGGCCCGACGCGCCGGTCGCGATGGTCGTGTCGCGGTTTAAGGTTATGGCCGGGCTCGACATCGCCGAGACCCGGATGCCGCAGGATGGCCGTCTGGCGCTGCGGATTGGCGGCCGGTCGGTGGATGTGCGGATCTCGACCATGCCCGCCAAGAACGGAGAGCGCGTCGTGCTGCGCCTTCTGGACAAGCGGACGGGCCTGCTGTCGCTGGGTGAGATCGGGCTTAGCCCCGATCAGCGTGCGGCGCTGGACCGGATCGGCGGGCATTCCGACGGTCTGGTTTTGGTGACCGGGCCCACGGGCAGCGGTAAGACGACGACGCTTTATGCGCTGATCCAGCATCTGAACGACAGCCAGCGCAACATCATCACGGTCGAGGACCCGATTGAATACGATATCGCCGGGATCGGCCAGACCCAGGTGATGCCACAGATCGGCATGGGCTTCGCGCAATCGCTGCGCGCCATCCTGCGTCAGGACCCCGACATCGTGCTGGTGGGTGAGATCCGCGATCAGGAAACGGCGGAGGTCGCGGTCCAGGCTGCGCTGACCGGGCATTTGGTCCTGGCCACGCTCCACACCAACACCGCGCTTGGCAGCATCACCCGGCTGCGCGATCTGGGCGTTGAGCCTTATCTGATCGCGGCCACCGTTCGGGGCATGATCGCACAGCGCCTTTTGCGCCGGCTTTGCCGCGATTGCCGCCGCCCCGACCCCGTCACCGAGGATGCCGCCCGCGTTTTTGAGCGGAGCGGGCTTGCCATGCCGCTGTCGCTGTTTGGGTCGGAGGGGTGCGCAGCCTGCGATGGGACCGGCTTTCGCGGTCGGACAGCGGTTTATGAGATCGTGGAGGTCGAGACGCCGCTGCGCGCCCTGATCCACGAAGGCAAGACGGAGTTGGAGCTTGCGGGCGCCGCGCTGCCGCCGGACGGCCGGCTTGCCGCCGCGGCGCTGCGCCTGGCGGGCGCTGGGACGACCAGCCTTGGCGAGGCCCTGCGCGCGGCCGAAGCCGCGTTGTGAGCGCGTTTCACTACACCGCCTATGACGGCGATGGCCGCCGGGTGAAGGGCGTTCTGACCGCCGATACCGAGCAGCGCGCCCGGCAGGAGTTGCGGGCGGCGGGGCTTTTTCTCGACCGGATCGTGGCCACCAACCCGGCCGAAGGGCGGGTCAAGGACGCAATGCGCCTGGCGCGGCGCGGGGGCAAGCTGTCGCCCGACGCGCTGGCGATGCTGACCCGGCAGCTTGCCGTTTTGCTGGGTGCCGAACTTCCCGTTGAGGAGAGCTTGAAGCTGTTGATGGGCGCGTCCACGGGCGCCACGCTGAACCGCTTGGCCGCAGAGTTGCGCGACGGCGTGCGCGATGGGCGGCTGTTGTCTGGCGCGATGGCCCAGCGGCCCGCCGCGTTCCCAGAGTATTATGTCGCGGCCATCCAGGCCGGTGAAAAAAGCGGCCGCCTGGCCGAGGTTCTGGAGACGCTGGCAGACTTTCTTGAAACCCGCCAGGCCGTGCGGGAGGGTGCGCTGACGGCGCTGATCTACCCGGCCTTTGTCGGTGCCGTGTCGCTGCTTGTGGCCGGGGTTCTGTTGGTGAACGTCGCCCCGGAATTGACCGCGTTGTTTGAGCAAACCGGGCAACCGCTGCCCCGGATCACGGAAATCAGCCTGGCCTTGGGCGGCTTTATCGGGCGGTTTTGGCCCGGGATGATCCTGGGGCTGGTGGGGTTTGGCCTTGCGCTGCGCGGCCTCATGGCCGTGCCCCGCATGCGCCGCGCGGCGGATCGGCTGGCGCTTAAACTGCCCTTGGTCGCGCGGCTCGCGCGGCTGCGGGCGGGCGCGATTTATCTGCGCACGCTGGCGCTGATCCTCAACAGCGGGCTGCCGGCCTCGACAGCGATGGGTTTTGCTGTCGGCGCGCTTGGCAACACCACCCTCCGCCAGGAGGCCGAGGCCGCCGCCCTTCGGATCGAGGAGGGCCGCCGGATCAGCACGGCGTTGGCGCAGGTCACTGCCCTGCCGCCCATCGCGCTGCAGCTTATCGAAACGGGGGAGCGGACGGGCCGTCTGCCCGAGATGACAGAGCGCGCGGCCGGCATCACAGAACGGACGCTGGCGACGTTGCAAAAACGGCTTTCCACGCTGCTGGAACCCCTGATGATGATCCTTGTGGGGGCGCTGGTGCTGACGATTGTTCTGTCGGTCTTGCTGCCGATTTTCGATCTTCAAACCAGTTTTGTGGTGTGAAGTGTGATAGGGACGACAGAGAACGTGTTTGTAACGTCACAGAGCCGTGTTAGTGTCAGACTCTGTTGACTGTTTTTAGTGGTGGACTCGTGAACTATCTTCTCCTTGGCCTTTTGGCCTGCTCTGTTGGACTTGTCGCGGCCTGCGGCGGAACCCCCGGTCTGGCGCGCGGCGGCGCGGATTTCGCCTTTGCCGAGATTGCGGAGGCGCATTTGAGCGGCCAGGTTTTTGAGCGGCGTTCGGTGCGCATTTCGGCGACGGGCACGACGCAAATCGTACGCCACACATCCGATGGCGTGCTTCTAAGCATCGCGGCGGGCAGCGCTGGCACGCCGCCGGGGACGGCCCTGCCCCCGGCCGCACGTTCCGACGCGGGCGCGCCGCCATTGGTGTCCTCGGGCCGGGGTGCTGTCGGGATTGCCGCGCGCCAGGATGGCGGTCGGCTGTCTCTTGAGGATTATGAGACGACAGACCCGGGCGTGACATCGGCGCCCGAGGCTATTTCAGCCTATAAAGCGCTGTTGGACGGGGCCGCCGGCGCCACGGCAACGGCCGCGATCGGCGGGCGCTATGTCCAGCTTCGGGCGCTGTCGGCGGCCCCCGCGGTCGCGCCCGATCCCGCGATCACCGACACCCTGCGCGCCGCATCGCCGGCGCTGGCCGCGGCGTCGGCCGCGCCTTTTGCCTATATCCCCGTCGCAGGCGATGACCCGCTTTCCCCTTGGGTTTCGGGCACTGCGCCGGGCCGGTTCAATATTGTGGCGCTCGACGGACAAGCCTACGCCCTTGTCGTCTTTGCCACACGCGAGGCGGGCTGATGAGCGCCGGCCGTCTCTCCCACATACGACTGCGCTCAAAGTGAAAGGGTGGACCTTTGTTTCAACATCAACGGTATTTAAAAACGACGCTGGGGGTTGCTCTGCTGACGTCGTTGATTGTTCCGGACATCGCGGGGGCGGCAGGGTCGCTGTTTTCGCGCGTCCGCGGCGCGAATTTCGATATGCCGGCAAACCTGGCCAGCCAGACCGGCCTTGTCGACACCGGCGTCATACCCCTTTCTGCCGACGGTACGCCGCTTAACTTCGCCTCGTCGAACCAGGCGATTTTCGACATCACAGTCTCGATCTACCGCAGCGTGGCCGGGGACAACGACGCCACCACGGACGCCGGCGCCTCCGATGACGACCAAAACGCTTATGAGACGATCTTTGGCTTCGCCGCCGACTCGATTTGTGAGCAGACGAACGGTGTCCACAAGCTTGGCCGTGTTCGGATCTCCACCAATGGCGCAAGCGCTGCGACCTCCGACATCAAGTGGGACAACACCGGCCGCCCCGCCGCCAACCCCACGGGGTTCGGCAAGGACGGTTGGCGGATCTACATGTTCGACAATTTCGGCGGCATCCGCGTCAGCGATGGCGGCGACGATCTTGAGGATCTGGGCAACATCGTCGGGCATGAGTGGGGGCACTACACGCTTGGCCTTTACGATGAATATCGGGAGCCGGGCCAGACCAGCGGCGACCCCTATCAGCCGCTCGACAGCGATGTGGCGGTCCAAGAATCGATCATGAGCAGCACCTATGAGGCTGTCGATAATGACGATTTCCGGTGGCTAAACCATTCCACCCAAAACAACATCGGCAACATCGCCGAAACCGCCCAAGGCCGCGTCTACGGCAAAAGTGGGTGGGAGACGTTGATCCAGACCACCAACAACGACCCCACCACCGTCAACGCCTGGAACGCGCCGTCCCGGACCCATTACACCAACCTGGTGGGGGCAGAGCCGACGGCCGCCGACAACTGGTTCCGACTGCAGCTTCCCGGCGGTCAGACCGACTGCCGGTCAGAATTGCAGATCCTGTGGGTGGACGAGATCGAGCTTGAGCTGGTGCTCGACAGTTCCGGCAGCATGTCGGGCACGCCCATCGACAGCGCGCGC
>CALCPC010000454.1 GCA_937900975.1 uncultured Paracoccaceae bacterium | reverse complement strand
TTCAAAAGCGCCAGAAACACCGCCTGGTTGGCCTGACTGCCGGAATTGGGCTGCACATTCGCATAGCCCGCATCGAACAGCTTGCAGATCCGCGCGATCGCGATCTCCTCGGCCACATCGACATGCTGACACCCGCCGTAATAGCGCCGGCCCGGATAGCCCTCGGCGTATTTGTTCGTCATCACCGAGCCCTGCGCCTGCATCACCGCGCGGCTGACGATGTTTTCCGAGGCGATAAGCTCGATCTCATCGCGCTGGCGGCCAAGCTCGGCAGAGACGGCGGCAAAAAGCTCCGCGTCGCGGCTGTCCAAGGCTTCGCTGAAAAAGCTGCTGTCGGGGACGATGTCCTTCATGTCGGGTGCTCCTCACGCTATGGCTTGGGCTTTTTTCCGGATTCAGCCCGCTTTTCAACCCACGCCGCGTGATATGGTGCAAACTGCGTGACTTGCCAGCGGGGCGATTGCGCTTACCATCGCCGCACGCCGGGTGGGCCGGCTGGCAAAAGGACCCCGGCGATGGCGTTTGAGAAGATCTGCTTTTGGGCCTCCGATGCGCCGGTGGCGCAAACGGCCCTTGCCCGGTTGACCGCGCGCTATGGGCAGGTCATGGCGGCCGAGGCGGATGTGATCGTGGCCCTGGGCGGCGATGGGCTGGTGCTGTCGACGCTTCACGCCACCGATCACTTGCCAACGCCGGTTTACGGGATGAACCGGGGCACGGTCGGGTTCTTGATGAACGTCTATCAGGAAAGCGGGCTTTTGGAACGGCTCGACCGCTCTGAACTGGCCGAGATCAATCCCCTGCGCATGCACGCGACCACCGGACGGGGCGAGGTGTGCGAGGCGTGGGCGAGCAACGAGGTGTCGCTGATCCGCTCTGGCCCGCAAGCGGCGCGTCTGCAAATTTCGGTCGACGGGCGGGTTCGGATGGATGAGCTAGTCTGCGACGGCGCGCTTTTGTCGACGCCCGCGGGATCGACGGCATATAACTACTCGGCGCATGGCCCAATCCTGCCCATCGGCTCTAACATCCTGGCGCTGACCGCGATGGCCGCCTATCGCCCGCGCCGCTGGCGGGGCGCGCTTTTGCCAAAGGATGCGTTGGTCCGTTTCGATGTGTTGGAGGCCGAAAAGCGCCCCGTCGCCGCCAGTGCGGACAGCGCAGAGGTCCGCGACGTGCGCGCCGTCGAAATCGCAAGCGACGCCAGCGTCACCCACCGCATCCTGTTCGACCCAGGCCATGGGCTGGAGGAGCGGCTGCTGCGAGAGCAATTTGTCTGAGCCGAGTTTCTGCGCCTTGCAACCCGACCGCCATCGCGCAATGACGAAACAGGAGGTGCCGCTATGGGGCTGAGCAGAGGCGAACAGGTCCGCTATTGGGGCCTTGCGACGTTGGTCTTTTTGGTTTTCGTCTGGGTCATGGGCTCCTCCCTGGTTCCGTTTTTGCTGGGGGCCGCGATTGCCTATCTGCTGGATCCGCTGGCCGATTGGTTCGAGGCGAAGGGCTTCACCCGGCTGGTGGCCACGGCGATCATCACCGTGATGGTCGCCGTCACGATTGCATTGATGGTGCTTTTGATCCTGCCGATCTTGGCCAATCAGTTGCGAGATCTGATCGCGACGGCGCCGGGCTATCTGGCCTCTCTGCGCGATTTTCTGGGCACGCGGTTCCCTGAATTGTTTTCAGAGGGCAGCTTTGTGCGCCAGGGGCTGGCCGCCGCCGAGGACCGCATCAAAGATGCCGGCGTTACGGTGATTGAGGGGGTCCTCAGCTCCTCCCTGGTGCTGTTGGACTTTGTTCTGATCATGGTGGTGGCGCCGGTCGTGTCCTTTTATCTGTTGCTCGACTGGGACAAAATGATTGCGCGGGTCGACGATCTGATCCCGCGAGAGCATTTGGCCATCGTGCGCAGGCTTGCCCGCCAGATCGACGCGGTCCTGTCGGGATTTGTCCGCGGTCAACTGTCGGTCTGCGCAATCTTGGGGGTTTTCTATGCCGTTGCCCTTGGGCTGGTTGGCCTGCAATTTGGCGTTTTCGTCGGCATGTTTGCGGGGTTGATGTCGTTTATTCCGTTTGTCGGCGCCATCCTGGGCGGGGTTATGTCGATTGGCCTGGCTGTCGTCCAATTTTGGAACGCGCCCGTTTGGATCGGCGTCGTTGCTGGGATCTTTGCCTTTGGCCAATTCGTGGAGGGCAATGTTCTGACGCCCAATATGGTGTGAGAGTCCGCGGGCCTGCATCCCGTCACGCTGATGTTTGCGCTGTCGGCCTTTGGCACGCTGTTTGGCTTTCCGGGGCTTCTGATCGCGGTCCCGGCAGCGGCCTCCATCGCGGTCTTGATCCGTTTTGCAATCGAAGAATACAAAAGCGGCCGGCTTTACCGCGGGCCGGATCCGGACGCCTAGGCGATATGCGCCAGCTCGCCTTCGATCTGCCCCACCGTGCGGCGATGGGACGGTCGGATTTTATCATCAGCGGCTCAAACACATTGGCCGTCGCCGAGATTGAGCGTTGGGACCTCTGGTCCGAGGGGCGGCTGGCGCTGCTTGGGCCCGAGGGCGCGGGGAAGACGCATCTTGCGCAAGTTTTCGCCGCGCTGACCGGCGCGCGGACCGTGTCGCCCCTCACAACGCCGCTCGCCCGCCCAGGGGCGATCATCCTGGAGGATCTTGACCGATTGGCGGACCCCGCCGCCGTGTCAGAGCCGCTGTTCCACCTTCTGAACGCGCAACGCGCCGCTGGTCAGCCGGTTCTTTTGACCGGGCGCACGCCGCCGCTGAGCTGGCGGCTTGGCCTGGCCGACCTGGCCTCTCGCCTCGCTGCCTCCAGCGTGGTGCGCATCGAGCCGCCCGACGACGCGCTTCTGGCCGCGCTGTTGCGCAAGCTTTTCGACGATCGGCTACTGGCCTGCCCCGACCCTGTGATCCGCTTTCTGGTGCCGCGGATCGAACGCTCCTACAAAGCGGCGCAACGGGTTGTGGCGCGGATGGACGCGCTGGCGCTGGATTTGCGCCATGAGATCAGCGTGGCCCTGGCGGTCAAGGCGCTGGCGGCGCCCGCGTGAGACCTGTTTTGCCGCGAAGTTTGCCATCGGGCATCGCGGATCGCTGTGACTGTGCCTATGTAATAAAGGTGTGACAGCGTTCCGCGCGCCGCGATCCGCGCACCTGTCAAATAACCGTTACGGATCGCGCATAAAGACGCGGGCTAACGACAGCCAAAAGGGGTGGCGCCATGAAAGACCATACGCCAATTGACGCCGATTTCCTGAACGGAACGTATGCCGAGGCAAGCGTGCCGACGGATTTCGATCCCACATCGCCTGCGCGCTTTTTCAATCGGGAGCTTTCGTGGCAGGCCTTTATCTGGCGCGTGCTGGAGGAGGCGTCGAACACCGCGGTGCCTTTGTTGGAGCGGGTGCGATTTCTGTCGATCTCGGCCTCGAACCTTGATGAGTTCTATTCGGTTCGCGTCGCGGGCTTGGTTGGCCAGATCCGCGAAGGCGTGGTCAGCGTCAGCGCCGATGGCCTAAGCCCGGCCGAACAATTGGCCCGGATCGACGCCGATGCACGGGCGCTGATGGCGGCACAAGGGCGGGTTTGGGCCGTGCTTTACGACGCTTTGCGCGCGGCCGACATCCATATCGTGCGCCCCGATGAGTTGACGGAAAAGGACCGCGCCAGCCTGGAAGCGCAGTTTATGGACAACGTGTTCCCGGTGCTGACGCCCTTGGCCATCGACCCCGCGCATCCCTTTCCGTTCATCCGCAACGAGGGGTTCGCGCTTGGCCTTTATCTGACGGGGGAGGGCGACCGCAAGGTGCTGGAAGCCTTGCTGCCGATCCCCGCGCAATTGCCCCGCTTTACCCGCCTGCCCGACGGGCCGGGGCGGGTTCTGCGCTACCTTTTGCTTGAGGATTTTCTGCGGGAGTTCGTGGACAGGCTGTTCCCGGGCTACACCCTGTCGGCGCATTGCGCGATCCGGGTTTTGCGCGACAGCGATCTTGAGGTCGAGGAGGAGGCCGAGGATCTGGTGCGGGAGTTCGAGACAGCGCTCAAGCGCCGCCGCCGGGGTGAGGTTATCCGGCTGAAGATAACCGAGAACGCGCCGATGGCGCTGCGCCGTCGCATCCTGCAGGAAATCCGCATGGCCGAGACCGAAGTGATTGAGGTCGACGGGATCATTGGCATCGCCGATTTGTCCGAGCTTTGCCGCGCGGACCGGCCCGACCTTTTGTGGCCCCAGTTCACCCCGCGCGTCCCCGAGCGTGTGCAAGATTTCGACAGCGATATTTTTGCCGCGATCCGGCAAAAGGACATGCTGCTGCACCACCCTTATGAAAGTTTCAACATCGTCATCCAGTTTTTGCGCCAGGCCGCGCTGGATCCAGATGTGGTGGCGATCAAGCAGACGCTCTATCGCACCTCGGCGGAAAGCCCGATTGTGGCCGCGCTCTGCGAGGCTGCGGAAAACGGCAAATCGGTGACCGCGCTGGTCGAGTTGAAAGCGCGTTTCGACGAGGCTGCGAACATTCGCCAAAGCCGGATGTTAGAGCGCGCGGGTGCGCAGGTCGTCTATTGGTTCATGGATTGGAAGACCCATGCCAAGATCTCGACCGTCGTCCGCCGAGAGGGCGAAACCCTGGTCACCTACACCCATTTCGGCACCGGCAATTACCATCCGATCACAGCGCGGATCTACACGGATCTGTCGCTTTTCACTTGTGACCGGGCGCTGGGGCGGGATGCGACGCGGGTTTTCAACTACGTCTCGGGCTATGCGACGCCCAAGGGTTTAGAGACGCTCGCGATCTCGCCCTTGACGCTGAAAGCGCGGATCCTTGAGGGGTTAGCGGCGGAATGCGCGCATGCCCGCGCCGGGCGTCCGGCGATGGTCTGGGCCAAGATGAACGCCATTATCGAGCCTGAGGTGATCGATGCGCTTTACGAGGCCAGCCAAGCCGGCGTGAAGATCGATCTTGTGGTGCGCGGCATCTGCGGCGTGCGCCCCGGCGTTGCGGGTCTGTCAGAAAAC
The DNA here is from genome assembly GCA_937900975.1 of uncultured Paracoccaceae bacterium. Lineage (GTDB taxonomy): Bacteria > Pseudomonadota > Alphaproteobacteria > Rhodobacterales > Rhodobacteraceae > Algicella. Next base: position 1,834 of record CALCPC010000454.1, on the reverse strand, counting down.
ATCCGCGTCAAATCGATTGTCGGCCGGTTTTTGGAGCACAGCCGCATCGCGTGTTTCGGCAACGGACACGGGCTGCCGTCGGACGAGGCGCGGGTCTACATCTCCTCAGCCGATTGGATGGGCCGCAATCTCAATCGCCGGGTGGAAACTTTGGTCGAGATCCGCAATCCGACCGTCCACGCCCAGATCGTCCGCCAAGTGATGGCCGCCAATTTGGCCGACCAGGCGCAAAGTTGGGTGTTGCGCGCCGATGGCACGTTCCAGCGGCACACTGCGGGGCCCGAGAACCCGTTTAATTGCCACAGGTTTTTTATGGAGAACCCGTCGCTGTCCGGCCGCGGGCGTGCGGGCGCGCGCGATGTGCCGGAGCTGTTTCACAGCCACGACTAACAGCCGCGGCCGCGGCGCGCCGGGCTGTCGGTGGGCCTGCCACTGCGCGCAGGACGCCGTGGCCCCGCGCGGGCGCATTGACAGGCGATCACGGCGTTGACACGCTTGTCCGGCGCGGGGTTAGGGATCGGGCCGAAGATGCAGGGAAGTGCCAACAGGGCCTTTGAGGCGTCGGCGCTGCCGTCGGCCACGGACCCGTGCCTGATCGGTGTCATCGATGTCGGCTCAAACTCCGTGCGGATCGTTGTTTATGACGGACGCGCACGAACGCCCACCTACTATTTCGACGAAAAGGTGCAATGCGGGCTGGGCAAAAACCTGGCCGAAACCGGCACGCTGCATCCCGTTGGGGCGGTGCGGGCGCGCCGGGCGCTCCGCCGTTTTGTGGCGCTGGGGCGCGAGATGCGGCTGTCGCGCGTGGTTGGCGTGGCCACTGCTGCGGTGCGCGAGGCGGCGGACGGGCCGGCCTTTTGCGCAGACGTGCTGGCCGAGACAGGGCTCGCGCTGCGCCGCATTTCGGGCGCCGAGGAGGCGGCGCTTGCGGCGGAGGGTGTGCGGCTTGGCGACCCCAGCGCGCGCGGCCTTGTCTGCGATCTGGGTGGCGCGTCGATGGAGCTTGCGGCCCTGACAAGCGCGGGCATCCGCGCTTGCGGCACTGCCCCGATCGGGCCGTTGCGGATGGGGACGTTGCAGACCGAGGGCGCGGTGCTGGACGCAATCGACGCGGGGCTCGACGCGCTGACGCGGGCGGTGCCGCCGGGGGCACAGACGCTGATTCTCGTCGGGGGCTCCTGGCGTGGGATTGCCAAGCTTGACATGCGCCGTCGCAACCACCCGCTGCGTCTGGTTCACGGCTATGCCGCGCCGGCCGCCGAGCTGGCGGAGACCTGCGCCTGGATTGCAGTGCAAAACAGCATCGATCTGAGCGCGCAGACCGACACGTCGCCCGCGCGGCTGGAACTGCTTCCCCTCGCGGCGCGGGTTTTGCCGCGGTTGTTGGACCGCTATGCGCCGCGCCGGATTGAGATGTCGGCTTACGGTCTGCGCGAGGGCGTATTGGTCCGCGAGATGCCGCCCGCACTGGTGGCGCGCGTGCCGCGTTTGGAGGCGGCGCGGTGGAGGGAAAGGGCGGGCGGGCGCATTCCTGGCTATGGCGACGCCGTTTTTGCTTGGCTTCTGCCCCTGATCGGCGCCTGCGAGGCGCGCCGGCGGCGGCTGATCCACGCGGCGTGTCTTTTGCACGACGTCGGCTGGCGCAGCCCCCCCGATGCCCGCGCAGAACTGTGTTACGATCTGATTTTAAAGGCTAATCTGACAGCCTTGGATCATCGAGAGCGGGTCTTTCTGGCCGTGACCGCGGTCCACCGGCACAAGGCGTCGGCCTTGGCCAGGCTGCCATCTGAGGTTCTGGCGCTGCTTTGCGAGGCTGATTTGGCGCAGGCTG
>CALCPC010000453.1 GCA_937900975.1 uncultured Paracoccaceae bacterium | reverse complement strand
GGCACGTTAAAGCCCAAGGGCACCGTGGCGCCGCTCGGCTCATTTGTGATGGCGTTGGCGCGCCCGGTGAAGACGGTGGGCACAGCAAGGCCGGCCCCGGCAACAGCGCCGGTTTTCAACAGCCCGCGGCGGTTGATCTTGAATCCTGACATAAGGACCTCCCGAAAATTTGTTCCCGCCACACCGGCGGAGGCCTATTCCATGGCCTTGCTAGAACCTAAAGCCAGGGGTCAACGAGGCAATAAACGCTTGCTTTCGAATGGTTTTTCTGTCAATTTATTTTCTTGCTGCGGCGCAATATTGTCAATTACTTTACATTGCGCCGCAAGATCGCACTGAATGATAAGGACTTTCGCCGATCGCGACACTTGCCCGCACCCTAACCGGCAGCCGTATCCGCCAGCTTAGGTTGCGCCGCGGCATAAGCCAGGCCGCGCTCGCCCAGGCTGCTGGGATCTCGCCATCTTATCTAAACTTAATCGAGCACAACAGGCGCCGCATCGGCGGTCGGATCTTGATCGCGCTGGCCGAGGTTTTGGGCGTGCGGGCCGTCGATTTGGCCGAGGGCGGCAACCCTGCGCTGATCGCCGATCTAAGGGAGGCCGCGGGCCGCGCCGAAGAAACCCTCGAACCGGCAGAGGAATTCGCCGCCCGTTTTCCGGCCTGGGCGGCGGCGACGGCCACGCTCCACCGCCAACTCCGCGACCAAGAGACGGTGATCACCGCGCTCTCCGACCGGTTGACGCACGATCCGTTCCTCGCCGAGGCCGTGCACGGTATCCTGTCCAATGTCACCGCGATCCGCTCAACCGCGGCGATCCTTTCGCAGATGGCGGATCTGCCCCGCGGCCAGGTCGATCGGTTCCACGAGGGGCTGCACACCGAAAGCGTCCGATTGTCCGGCACCGCGCAGGATCTGGCCGAATATCTGTCCCGCGCGGGCTCCGAGGCCGCGGGCGCCGCCACCGCCGAGGAGGCTTTGGACCAATTCCTCGCGGCACAGGACTACCATTTTGCCGATCTCGACGCGGCCGGCGAGACAGACGCCGATCCACAGCCCCTGATCGCAGACCGCCTTGCCGGTGCCGCGCTTCCCGGCAGCGCCAGCGGCGCGCTGCTGCAGGCCTATCTCCACGACTATGCGCAAGACGCCAGGGCGATGCCGCTTTCGATCTTTGCCAAAGCCGCCGAAGACGTCGCCTGCGATCCGGTGGCCCTTGCGGCGACCTTCCGCCAACCGCTTCTGCCGGTTTTCCGCAGGCTCTCGGTCCTGCGCCGTCCAGGACTTCGCGCGCCGGCCTTTGGTCTGATCGTCGTCACCGCATCGGGCTATCCCCTACGGCGCCGCCCGCTTCCCGATTTTGCGTTGCCAAGGCATGGCAACGCCTGCCCGATCTGGCCGCTTTTCCGCGCCTTCACCCAGGCCGGTCAACCGGTGCTGGCAACGCTTGAACATGATGGCGGAGAGCGGTTCGTCGCCATCGCGGCGGCAGAGCCGCGAAATCCGCCAAAACTTGGCGCCGCCGCCGATCTGGTTTCGGGCATGTTGATTGTCCGGCGCGAGGATTGCCCGCTGCCGCCGCCCCAAACGCCGCCAGAGCCGGTGGGCACCTCCTGCCGCATCTGCACCCGCGACACCTGCAAAGCCCGCACCCTGCCGCGTTTTGTCGGGGCCTGACGGTACGAAACCGCAACCCCCATCCCCGTCCGCACGGCCGCTGGTAACTCGCCCCTGTCAACTCCGAACCCAGCCGCAAATGCCCCCATCCCGCCACCATAGGCCCGATAATGGGTCGAAACTTCGATTTGCATTGTCAGGGGGGGTTGGGATGTGGAAAGGCAAAGCGTGGGAGGAAGACGGAGTAGGGAATGAGGCTGCCCCTGGCACTGGTCATCGTGTCCGCAGCCGCGCTGACTGCGCGTGCCGAAGGACCGGGTTATGCGTTTTACGGTGGACCGGGTCTTTTCGACATCCCCGTTGCCGAAAGCGCGGAGGATGCGGAACTGGCGTTTTCTTATGCGCTTTTGGGAAACACCCAACGCACCGCGATCAGCTTTCAAGCTGTGCCGCGCGTCAACGCGACGATCCGTTTCGCCACCATCGATGATTTTGAGCCGGACGGAAGCGATCTCTCGTTTCGCAGCTTCGATCTGCACTTCCAAGTGCTGGACGAGGGGCGCCTGACACCCGGCGTGGCCGTCGGCTTTCGCGATGTTCTTGGCGATGGGATCTATGGTTCGGAATACATCGTTGCCACCAAAGAGATCCTGCCCGGCGTCAAGCTGACCGGCGGGATTGGCTGGGGGCGGCTGGCCAGCGACGCGGGGTTCGACTTCGCGCTCAGCGACAGACGCGAAACAACGGATCCCGGCGGCCGGCTGCAGTTCGACAGCTACTTTCAAGGGGACGCCGCGTTTTTCGGCGGCCTTTCCTGGGCAACGCCGGTGAAGGGGCTGACGCTGAAGGCGGAATACGTGCCAGACGCCTATGCCGGTGAAAGCGCCAACAGCGATTTCGACGTGAAATCCCCCTTTAATGTCGGCGCGACCTGGGCGCCCAACGCGCTTTTCGCCCTGACCGGCGCCTATCTTTATGGCGACACGGCCGCCCTTCAGATCACCTTCAAGGCCAATCCGCGCAATCCCATCGCGCCCCAGGACTTGGGCGCCGGCCCCGCGCCGTTCCGCGCCCGCGCCGACGACGCGCCGCAAAACACCGCCTGGGCCGGCCAGGCCGAGATCCAGACCGCGCTGACCGACGCCCTGGCCACGGCGTTAGAGGCCGATGGCATCTTGATCGAAGAGGCGCGTTTTCAGGCCGATGCGGTCGACCTCTATATCGTCAACCAGTCGATCCAACGCACACCGAAAGCCATCGGCCGCATCGCCCGCATTCTGGCCACAGCGCTGCCGCCCTCGGTTGAGGTGTTTCGCATCACGCCGGTGGAGGACGGCCTGCCCACCACCACGATAGAGCTGCGGCGCAGCGCGCTCGAAGCGCAGGTCGACCGCCCCGACGCCACAATGCAAAGCTTCGAGACCGCGCGCTTTCTCGACGCACCGGCGCGGATTGCGGGCGAGGATGTGCAACGCCTTTCGCCCCAGGACCGGTTTTTCTGGTCGATCAATCCGCGGATTCCGCTGACGCTTTTCGACACGGACGATGCTGCCGATCTCGATGCAGAGCTTGTCGCGAAGGCATCGGTCCGGGTGGCGCGGGGCCTGTCGCTGACCGGACAGGTGAGCCGGTTCGTCATCGGCAGCGATCAAGAAACGCAGTCAACCTCCACCAGCCCGCTGCCGCGCGTCCGCTCAGACGCGGATCTCTACTTTTCGGGGCGGGATATTGAGCTTGACCGACTGACCGCCGACTATGTCTTTAAACCGGCCCCCGCCGTCTATGGGCGCCTTTCGGGTGGATATCTCGAACGCATGTTCGGCGGCATCAGCGGGGAGGTTCTGTGGGCGCCCACCGCCTCGGATTTCGCGCTTGGGGCAGAGGTGAACTACGCCCGTCAGAGGGAATTCGACAGCCCCTTCGGCTTTCGCGACTATGAGGTTGTGACGGGGCATGGCTCGCTTTACTGGGACACGGGGCTTGGCGGGATCGAGGCGCAGCTTGATGTCGGGCGCTATTTGGCCAAGGACTGGGGCGCCACGCTGACCTTGTCGCGGCGGTTTGCAAACGGCTGGGACGTCAGCGGGTATATCACGCAAACCGACGTCGATTTCGACGATTTCGGCCCCGGCAGTTTCGCCAAGGGCGTGCGCATCACCATGCCGCTGCGCTGGGGCCTGCCCTTTGAGAGCCGCAGCCAAGCAACGCTGGATTTGTCTGAGTTCGACCGCGATGGCGGCGCGCGGCTGCGCGTCGATGGCCGCTTGTACGAGCGGGTGCGCGACACCGACGTTAACACGCTGGAGCAGCAGTGGTCCGGCTTCTGGCAATAGCGCTGTGCCTCGCGGCGGCCGCCTGTTCAAGTGAGGGGCGGGCGCCGCTGGCCGACGTGCTGGTGGAGCGGATCGGCGCCCTGATCCCCGGCAGCCCACCGCCGCCTTCCACCGACGGCCGGGCCGAGGCGTTGACCCGCGCGGCGGTGGAGGCCGCCGGCGCCACCCTGATCCGCGCGGGCCTCGCCGCCGAAACGGGGCGCTTTGTGATGAGCGGGGTCAGCGAGAACGCGGGCTTTGTGACCTACGCCTCGCGCCTGTCTCAATCGGTGACGCTGCAGGGCGGGCTGGTGACCGCCAGCCGCGGCATCGGCTTTGACCTTCTGGCGGTGGAGTTCGCGGCGAACGACCCGGTCGCACGCCCCCGCGCACCCGATGATTGGCCCCAGCGCGTCGCCCGCACCTATGTCTTTCCCGCGCCCGACCCAAGGGGCAAGCGCGTGACTGTCACCTGCCGCTTTATCGCCAGCGGCACCGCCACGCTTGAAATTGTGGAGCGTGTGCACCATACCCGCCGCATCCTAGAGCGGTGCGCAGGCGACGCCACATTCGACAACCTCCATTTCGCCGACGCCGAAACCGGGTTTGTATGGCAGACCCAGCAATGGCTGGGGCCCCGGCAGGGCGCCATCGTGGTCGAAGTCATCGAACCCTTCACCGGAGAGTAGCCGCAGATGCAACCCCGGATCCAGATCGTGGCCCAGCCAACGCCCCTTGTGCCGCTGCCGCGCCTGTCCGAAACGCTGGGCATCGACCTGTGGATCAAACGCGACGATCTGGCCGGGCCAAGCTTTGGCGGCAACAAGGCGCGCCAGCTTGAGTATTACTTTGGCGCGGCAGAGGCTGCGGGCGCCGACACCGTTCTGATCACCGGCGCCGTTCAATCGAATTTCGTGCGTCTGGCCGCAGCGACGGCGGCGGCGCGGGGGCTTCGCGCTGTGATCCAGCTTGAAGAGCGGGTCGCCGAGTCCGACCCCGCCTACCGCCGCCGGGGCAATGTGTTTTTGTCCCAGCTCCTTGGCGCCACGCTTTTGGCCTATCCCGAGGGTGAGGACGAGGCGGGCGCCGATGCCGCGCTTTATGCCGAGGCCGACACGCTTAGCAGGGCGGGGCGGCGGCCCTATGTGATCCCCCTGGCGGCGGGACACCCGCCGCTCGGCGCGCTCGGCTATGTGGACGGGGCGGCCGAGATCCTGGCCCAGAAGAACGATTTCGACGTGTTCGTGGTCGGATCCGGCAGCGGCATGACCCATGCCGGGCTGCTTGCCGGGCTGCGCGGGCACGGTTCGAACGCGCGCGTGATCGGCGGCTGCGTGCGGCGCGGCGCTGATCTGCAGGGGCCGCGGATCGCGGGCATCGTCGAACGGCTGCAGGCGCTCTACCCCGGCGCGGCAAAGGTGGCGCCGGGCGATGTGTGCGTTTGGGACGGCGCGCTTCGCCCCGGCTATGGCCATGCCGGCCCCCCGGCCCTTGCCGCGATAACCGAGATGGCGCGCTGCGAGGGTCTGATCCTCGACCCCGTCTACACCGCCAAATCCTATGCCACGATCCCAAGCCTTGTTGCCAGCGGTCAGATCGCGCCCGGCAGCCGGGTCTGTTTTGTCCACACCGGCGGGCTGGGCGCCTTTTCGGCCTATGAGGACAAGATTGCCGACCTGCTCGGCGCGCAAGCGACAGGCAGTTTTTAGGCTCGTCCGCACCAGGTCGGCAAAAAAGGTCTAAAAATTTGTCTTTGCGGCGCGCCTGGCTACCCTCCTGGACGGGGGCCGAGCAAAGGCTCCCCAACTGGGAGTTTACTATGATGATCAGAAATCTTATGGGCCTCGCCCTTGCGGCGACGCTGGTGGCCGGCGCGGCCACGGCGCAGAGCCCGACGTTTTTCCGCATCGGGACGGGCAGCGCGGGCGGGACGTATTTTCCCATCGGCGGCACCATCGCCAACGGCATCTCCGCACCGCCGGGCGCACGCCCGTGCGACCAGGGCGGGCAGTGCGGCGTACCGGGCCTGCTCGCGATCGCACAATCGCCCACCGCGTCGGTTTTCAACAACGCCGCCGTCCAAAACGGGGAGCCTGAGGCCGGCCTGGCCGCCGCGGACGTCACCCGCTCCATGTTCCTCGGCGAGGGGAAGTTCGACGGCAAGCCGCATCCCAATCTGCGGATCGTGGCCAATCTCTACCCCGAGGATCTGCACCTTGTGCTGCCGAAGGGCGCGTCGATCGACAGTCTCAGCGATCTGGCCGAGCAGCGCGTCGGCATTGCGCAAGCGGGATCGGGAACGCAGGTCGCCGTCGAGATCATGTTGGAGGCCTGGGGCGTGACCCGCGACAACATGGACGAGGCCGAACTGAACAACAGCCAGTCGGCCGAGCGTCTGGCCGATGGTCAGCTTGACGCCTATTTCTACGCCGCCGGCTGGCCCGTCTCGGCCATGGTGCAATTGGCGACCACGAAGGGCATGGAACTCCACAGTTTCAGCGCCGAGGATCTGTCGAAAATCAACGATCTGATCCCCGCCTACATCCCCTCCTCGATCCCCGCTGGGGTTTATGAGGGCGTCGATTACGAGGTGATGACCCCGGCGGTGTCGGCCCTTCTGGTCGTCTCCTCCGACTTGTCCGAAGACCTGGTCTACGGGATCACCGCGGCGCTTTGGAACGACAACACGCGCAAGCTTTTGGACAATGGTCACGCCAAGGGCAAGCAAATCACGCCGGCCACTGCGCTGGACGGGGTTGCGGCGCTTGGCGTACCGCTCCACGCCGGAGCGGAGAAGTTCTATAAAGAAGCCGGATTGTTGGAGTAAAATCCCAAAGGGATGCGGCGACGGACGCGCCGCATCCCGACCCACCAGGCACCGGCCCGGCCGCCGCGGCCGTAACAAACGCACGACACCCCAACCAAAGACGAC
>CALCPC010000452.1 GCA_937900975.1 uncultured Paracoccaceae bacterium | reverse complement strand
TATCGGCGCTGGCGGCATTGGCGGCAACCGCGCCCGCCGCCTGGCACACCCTGTATTTGGCCCGCTCGCGCCCCTGCACATGCGCGGAAGACCTGGCCCGCGAGATCGGTCAAACGGCCACCGGCATGGGTAAGGCCGTCGCGCGCCGATCTGGTCGTTTTTGCCTTCTCCTGGCGGGGCCGGGATGCCGTGATCGTATCGGCGGGCGGCGCAGGCCTTGCCCGAGGCGCGCGTGATCAAGGCGCTTAACGCGGTGGCTTGAACCCATTTGAAAGGCGCGCCATCACCCGCCCCGCTTTACAAGCAATTGGCGGTTCCGGTTGCCGGCAAGGACGCCGCGGCAAAGGGTGTGGTGATGGCGTTGATCCAATCCATCGGGTTCAACGCGTTCTGTGGAGCTTGATGCCTCAGGTCTTGCACGAAACGCTATGGGCAAGGCCGCCGGAGCGCTGGCAGAGGCCGCGACACTGGGCGCGTTTCGGCCCCTTCCCGCACGGCAAGATGGTCCAAAACGCAACCGATCCTGGCACCGGCAGAAGCCCGCTTTCAAAGCGGACAGTTTCGGCCCAGGGCATACGTGCACCCTGCGGGCAATTCGGACCTGCGCGGCAATTGCGCCGCCGTCTTCGGCTGAAAAGAGCGCTGCTTCACGGCACCCTTGGGATCAGAGCACGGAAAACCGTTTGCGGTAGTTTCCCGCGGTCGTGCCGCAAACGGATTTGAACGCGCGCGTGAAGGCCGCCACATCCTGATAGCCAACGGACCAAGCGATCTGCGAAATTGGCAACGCCGTCCGCTCCAACAAGCCCCGTGCCTTCTCAATGCGCAGGACCTGGACATAGTCGCTCGGCGGCAACCCGGTGGCCAGCGCGAAGCGGCGTTGGAACGTTCGGGGGGTTAGGCTGGCCTGTTTGGCAAGCGTGTCGATTGTCAACACGTCTGAAATATGCGCTTCCATCCAGACCTGTGACCTACGGATTGCGGCGTCGCCATGGGTCAATTTCGGTCGGAACGTCCGGTAGCTGCGTTGATCCCGATGGCCAGGAGCAATCAGCATCTGGCGACAGGTCTGCGACACGACCTCCGGTCCCATCCATCGGTGTAGGAGGTGCAGACCGAGATCGACCCAGGCCATTACGCCCCCAGCAGTGACAATGTCATTGTCGTCCACAATCAATTGGTCGGTTTCAAGCCGCGCCCGGGGAAAGGTTGCGCGAAACTCGTCTTCGAGCGCCCAATGCGTTGTCATGGGCCGCCCATCGAGCAAGCCCGCGTGACCAAGCCAAAACGCGCCCGCGCAGGCCGACCAGCTCGCAGCGCCCGCACTGTGCTGGGCACGTGTCCAGGCGTGCCGATGGCTGTCGTTTGCGCCACGTTGACCGGTTAGGTTGGGTGGGAACAAAACGACGTCAACCCGGTCCTCGGAACGCACGTCTGCCGGTTCGATGATGGTCGTGCTGAGTTGCGGGGCGTCTTGCGGTCGATCCCGACGGGCGACCGTCACAATATCGACAAGGCCGAGAACCGCGGACATTTGGACACCCTCGTAGGCGATAAGGCCGACGGAAACCGGGTTTGGCGCACTCTGCATAGCATTTGTCGTCTACGCCAATTCGCCAATCGTTTTCAAGCGCGCATCGTGGCCACATCACACCGTGGGAGATGAACATGACCGACACAGCGCTTATCCTTATCGATATCCAGTACGATTATTTTGACGGCGGTCGCATGACGCTGCCCCATATCGACGCGGCGGCTGAGAACGCCAGCCGGTTGCTTGCCGATTTCCGCCAGCGGGGTGCCCCGTTGTTCCACATCCGCCACATCAACGCGTCGCACGAGGATCCGTATATACGGCCCGATAGCAAAGGGCACGAGATACCTCCCGTCGTTGCGCCGCTGCCGTCCGAACCGGTGATTATCAAGAACCGGCCAAGTGCATTTGTCGGCACAGATCTGGCCGAACGCTTGCAGGCGGCGGGGATCACCAGGCTGGTCATTTGCGGCGCGATGAGCCAAATGTGCGTCGATGCCACAACCCGCGCGGCGGTGGACCTGGGGTTTGACGTGACCATAGCCCACGACGCTTGTGCGGCGGCCAATGTCAGCTTTGGCGGCACCGACGTGACTGCGGCCCAAGTCCACGCAGCCATCATGGCACCGCTCGCCGCAGCCTATGCAAAGGTCGTTGCAACCCGGGACTTCGTTCAGCCGGTCGCCGCTTAGGGCGTTTTCGGTTCATAGGAGGTCAACCTTCGTCAGAAACCGCGTTCAAGATCAAAGGTATGCTGATCTTGAGGCAGCGATGTCTGATCCGATGTGAACGAAAATTGCCCTAGCAGGCAAATTGGCCCTGTGCCGCGTCGGCCATAGTGGCCGCGCCCACCTTCGGGGCAGGGCCGGGCCTTTACCGACGCGCCCGAACCGTAGGGAACCGGCGCGGCCCAACACCGATGCCGCGGGCCGCCATTCGTTGGGCGAGCAAACTCTCAGGATAAGCGACCCAAGGGCCTATGGGCTGGACCGCGTTTCGCGGCCCGGCGCATAGGTGTCCGCGTTCGACCCTTTTGGCGAACGGGCATCGCGCGAAAAGGCCTCGTCCGGACCCTATCGCGGCAGATCTTCCGGCATATCCGCGCGCGCGATGACGGCCTCGACCTCTGCCATGATTGCGTTCGGAAGTGGCCCGAACCGCAGTGCGCCGGCAAGGAGGTTCGCCGCCCCGCGCGCCCAATGCCAGCAGAGCGCGCCCTGCGGGAGCGTTCGACCCTCCACCATCAGAAGCTCCCGCACGGCGCCGAGCATCTTCAAATACGCCTCACCTGGCCGCGCCTTGTCGAAATAGGGCGTTTTGGCCTGACCGGCGCCTCGAATGTCGTTCGGGGACATGACGCTCGACGCGTCGTACTTGCCCCCAAGCAGACCCATGGCGAGGGGTGAGCGTAGCAGGGCGACCAGACCAGCATCGGCGACTGCACGTTGGATCCGCGGCACATCGAGACAGCC
>CALCPC010000451.1 GCA_937900975.1 uncultured Paracoccaceae bacterium | reverse complement strand
TGGTGACTGTTTCCCCTTTCAGGATGACGAGCCCGCTATTGGGCAGCAAGAAACCCGAGATCAGCGAAAACAAAGTGGTCTTACCAGCCCCGTTCGGCCCGATAATGCCCAGGATCTCTCCTTGGGTAAGCGTGAACGACACATCGTCCACCGCCGTTAGTCCGCCAAAGCGTTTCGACAAGTTTTCGACCTGCAAAATGGGGGGCGGAGGGAAACTCATCGCTCTGCCTTATCGTCATCCTTGCGGCCGAGGGCATTGTATCGGTCCTCCAAAAGGCCGGCAGCGCCACGAGGCAACACGAGAATAAAGACGACCAACAGAAAACCGTAAATCACCAAATACACCGCATCGGCGACACCGCCGAACATTGCGCGCAAAAGGTCCTCGGTCGGTCTCAGCGCGAACGCGCCGATGATGGGCCCGATCAGGCTAAAGCGTCCCCCGAGAACGGGCACCAAAAGAAAGTCGAAGTTAAGCGCCAGGCCAAAGACCTGTTTGGGATCGATGAAGGTGGTGAATTGCGCATAGAACCCCCCGGCGACGCCGGCGATGGCACCAGAGATCGCAAGCGCCTGTATGCGGATGCGCGAGACCTCGATCCCCAGCGCCTGGGCTGAGTCAGGATTGTTGCGCGCCGCCGCCAACAACAATCCAAAGCGCCCGCGCATGATGGAATAGGCAACAAGGGTCGCTGCGACGAACAGACCAAGCGCGATGATGAGATAGGGGCGCCGGTCGACGAATTGCATCGCCCAGAAATCATCCGTGATCACGGTGATGTAGATGCCCGTGGCCCGCCCCGCGTAGTCCCAGTTGAGCAAGAGAACGAGGAAGATCTGGGACGCCGCGATCGTGAAAAGGCCGAAATAGTCCTCGCGCAACCCAAAGCGCAGCGTGATCGCGCCCACAAGCACGGCCACCCCCGCCGCGACGGCGCCCGCCAGTGGCATGCCGATCCAGGGGCTGACACCGAACTTGGTGAAAAGGAGGGCGCATGTGTAAGCGCCCACACCGAAGAAGCTGATATAGCCGATCAGAAGCAGGCCGGTGAGACCCGCACCGATCACCCAGCCAAGTCCCATCACCCCGAAAATCAGCGTCATGATGAGAATGTTCAAGGAATAGGCCGAGTCTAAAAACAGGCCGGCTGGAATGATAAGCGCCGCGATGACAAGCCATGCAATCAGCTGAACCGTCAGCCAGTCGGGCTTGCCTTTGAGGTGCTTTGATCGGGTGTTCTCGGCCACTAGGTGCGTCCTCCGAACAGACCGCGCGGCATGAAGAGCAGGATGATCACAAAGATCGAGAGGCTGATGAGCTGTCGCAAGGAAGAGCCGAGTAAAAGCCCGCCGATACCCTCGACCAAGCCGATCAGCAAGCCACCGATCAGTGCGCCGGCGAAGTTGCCCATCGTTCCAAGGACCACGATCACAAAGGACGGCAGGAGGAACAACTCAACGCCGATGGTCGGGTTCATCGGGAATATCGGCGCCATCAGGGCCCCGGCCAGGGCCGCAAGCGACGCGCCGGCGCCAAAGGTCACAAGCTGCACCCGCCGAACATCGATGCCGCAGATCCGTGCGCTGGCAGGATCCTGAGAGGCAGCCCGAACCGCGATGCCGAACCGCGTGTATTTGAGCATCCACCAAAACGATCCCGCCACCCCCAGCGCCGTCAAGAAAGCGAGCCCGCGCGTATAGGTGATCCGCACAGGACCAAGTTCGAACGCGTCGCGCGCCCAGGACAGCGGCACCACGCGGTTGTTCGCCCCCCAGATGATCTGGATCGCGCCAATGATCATGAAGGACATGCCGATTGTGATCAGCATCTGGTTGATCTGTGGATGGTTGAGCGACGGCAAGATCATCAACCGGAAAAATCCAGCCGCGATGATAAATACCACCGCGACGACAATAGGCGCAGCCGCGTAGGGTCCAAGACCCAGTGATGCGCAAGTTAAGGTCAGGTAAAGGCCGAGCGTGATGAACTCGCCATGTGCGAAGTTGACGACCTTCATAACCCCGTAGATTACGGTGAGCCCCGCCGCCATGATGGCGTAAAGCCCACCCTGCATGAGGCCCAGTGCCGCTGCTTGCAACAGAATTTCCGTGTTCATCCGCTCGGCCTCCGATCAACCGCGGTTGGCCCAGCCCGGCACGGGCCAAAGCGGCTCTGCCGACGACATCCCACCTGGCCAGATGACCGAGGCGGTTCCGTCTTTGATCTGCGCGGCAACGTTGGGGGAGTTCTGCATCATACCGCTTGGATCAAAGGCGATCCGCTCGTACATGAAGGTCGCCGGCCCCTCGGTAAGATCCAGGCTCGACAGCGCGTCGCGGATTGCGGTGGGATCGGTGGATGCGGCACTCTCGATGCCAGCCGCAAAGATCCAAACGCCCGCATAGGTCGTGTTCGCGTTGCCCAACATATCGACGCCGGCGCGCTCTTTGAACCGGGCGTTAAGCTCGGCAGCGCCAGGGCGGTTGATCCCCGGGAACCAGTCGTTGATGCAGATAAGCTCTTCGGCGATTGGGCCCAGGTTCTTGTGCGTCACAGAGTTCGAATACCCGCCACCGACGCCGACCCAACCGTTCTTGGGCCAGTAGTCCAGCTCCTTGAGCTGCTGGAAAAGAAGGGTGATGGCCGCCGGCTCCCCCGCGGCGAAGACAACATCGGGATCGGCGGCCTTTACGCGCAGGATGACATCTTCAAGCGTTGTGGGGCTTTGCGGATGGGCCAAATCGTCAAGCACGGTACAGCCCTTCTCGGGGAGGATCCGCTCAAACTGCGTGCCGACCACGTTGCCGAAGAAATCATCGACCCGGATGACGCAGCAGGTGGACGATGTCACCCCTGCCTTGGCATCGAGCATGGCCACCACATCCGCCGCGTCGATGGCAAACTGTGAGACGTGGGGGACGGTTTTGAACGTGTATGTAAGCCCGCGAGAGGTAATCTCATCGGACAGCGCGTTGGGCACGAGATAGGGCACCTTGGCGCGCTCGGCGATCACCGTGCCTGCGATGGCGACGCCGGACGAATAGGGGCCGATCAGACCGACCACGCCTTCCGCAAGCAAGCGCTCGGTTTCGGTGTTGGCCTCGGCGACTTCGGTCTGATAGCTGCCATAGACCGCTTCGATGGGCGCTCCGCCCAGGCTTTTGATCCCGCCGGCGGCATTGATGTCTTCGACCGCCATGTCGCAGGCTTCTTTTTGCAGTTGGCCCGCCTCGGCAAATGGGCCTGTGAGGGGGAGAACGAAGCCGACCTTGACCGGCGAAGTTTGGGCGATAAGAGGCGTGGCCAAGGTGGTCGCACTGGCACCTGCGGCAAGGCCTGCCAAGACCGTGCGGCGTGATGGGTTTAGGGCTTTGGTCATCAGAGGGTCCTTTTTCTCGGTTTGCTTTCTAGGTGGTAACTTGCGTGGTTTTGGGGGGCGCTGCGCCGCGCGCGGTCCCCGGCAGGCCCAGAACGGGGCCTATGGGTGTGTTCGCTGCCCGCGTTGGCATGGCCCGGTAAAACGGCATCAAGCGCTCCGCATGGGCGTGGATACGTTCGAACACCTTGCTGCTTTCGGCCATGGCTTCGTGGATCTCGGCCCGGAGTGCGTCCTCGTCGATTGTCAGCAGCCGGCCGTCACGCATGACGACGCGACCAGCCACCATCGTCAGGCGCACTGACGCGCCGCTCTCGCAAAACAGCAGTTGGCGGCGCAGATCATTGAGCGGGGTGAAGGTGATCGTGTCGAGATCCAGCAGGATCAGGTCCGCCTCATAGCCCGGGGCGATGGCGCCAACCGTATCGGCAAGCCCCAAGGAGCGTGCCCCACCCCCGATCATACAATCGAGGATCTCCCCCGCCTTCGGCCAGCGATCCCAATCGGGATCCGAAAGACGCCCAAGCAGCGCCGCTTGTTTGCCCGCGAGCCAAAGGTTCGCGCTGTCGTCGACCGCGGCTTCATCGGTGCCGATACAGATCGGAATGCCGGCATCGCGGATTGCGCGGAAGGGCATGACGCCCGAGCCAATCTTCATGTTGCTGATCGGGTTATGCGCCACCGTACAGCCAGAGCGGGCCAAGGCAGCGAGGTCTTCATCGTCGATCCAGATTGAGTGGATGACCACTTTGCGTTCGTCGAGAGCCCCAAGATCGTCGACATAGCGGATCAGCGATTTGCCGAATTTCTCCTGGCCGAGCACGCGTTGCAGCCGGGTTTCGAGGATATGGATGTAGAAGGGCAGGTCATGGCGCCGCGCCAAATCGGTCAGCGCAAGAAGATAGTCGGGCCCCACCCGCTGCGGCGCCGAACATGAGGTCGAGCAGCGCAACCGCCCGCCTTCGCGCCCGTGCCAGCGCGCAACGAAGTCTTCGTAAAGCGCAATCAGCTCCGCATCGCTTTGGCGGGGGGCCGCGCGCATCGCGGCCTTTTCTTCCTCGGGCAGCAGATCTTCTAGGAACGGGTATTTCTCGTATTCGATCAGCGTCGGCTGATCGAGCGCCACCGTCGCGCGGATGCCCGCATCGGCATAGGCCGACATGATTGCGTCTATCGTCTCACCTGTGGGTGTTGGGTTGAAGAACGCGTCGTCATGCACGCTGGTCAC
>CALCPC010000450.1 GCA_937900975.1 uncultured Paracoccaceae bacterium | reverse complement strand
GCTACACCGCCAAATTGCGCCCGCCGGGCTATTTCCAAGGGCCCGACAACGGCATTTGGAACATGGAGGAGGATCACTTTCGCCAAGCCGTCCGCGCGTTGCACAGGGCCGGGGTCAAAACCCATGTGCACACCAATGGCGACGCGGCGGTAGACCTTGCCCTCGATGCCTTCGCTGAAGCGATGCTTGAGACGCCCAACCCCGACCTCCGCCATACGTTGGAGCATGTGCAGCTTTCCGGCCTCGATCAGTTCAAACGGATGCGGGCGCTGGGGCTGACCGCGAACCTCTTTTCCAACCATGTCCACTATTTCGGCGACATTCATCTGACCCGCACGCTGGGGCCCGACCGGGCGCGGCGGATGGATGCGGCGGCGGATGCGCTGGCGGTGTTCGGGCCAGACTTTGCCATCCATTCCGACGCGCCGGTCACACCGATGGGGCCGCTGGCAACCGCGTGGTGCGCTGTGAACCGGATCACGGAAACCGGCCAGGACATGGGTGCCGCGCAGCGGATCGCCGTCGCCGACGCGTTGCGGCTGATCACGCTTGGCGCTGCGTATGTCTTGAAGCTGGACCACCGCATCGGCAGCCTTGCCTGCGGAAAATGGGCCGATTTCACGGTGCTCGACCGCGATCCCATGGCGGTAGAGCCGATGGCGCTGCGCGAAATCGGCGTGATCGGCACGGTGCTGGGCGGGGTGCCCACCGCATGACCCGGATTGCCGTTGCCGGTTTTCAGCACGAGACCAACACCTTCGCCCCGGACCCCACGCCGCTCGCCGCGTTTGAGCGGCGCGGCGGCTGGCCGGAATTGACGCGCGGCGCAGACCTGCCAGGCCGCTTTAAAGGGCTGAACATTCCACTCAGCGGTTTTCTCGACGCCTGTCGGCATCCGGTGGTGCCGATCCTTTGGGCCGGGGCAGAGCCGGGCGGCTATGTGACCGAAACGGCGTTCGAAACCATCGTGGGGGAGATCGTGGACGGGATCCGTGAGGCCCGCCCCGATGCCGTCTACCTCGATCTGCACGGCGCGATGGTGACCGAGACCGCCGACGACGCCGAGGCCGAGATTCTGGCCCGGATCCGACAGGTGACCGGCCCCGATCTGCCGATTGCCGTCAGCCTCGATCTGCACGGCAATCTGAGCCCTGCGTTCTTTGCGGCGGCCAGCGTCGTAACCGTCTACCGCACATATCCGCATCTCGACATGGCCGAGACCGGGGCGCGGGCCGCGCGGCTGTTGGACCGGGCGCTGGCTGCACCGCTTGCCCGGGCCTTCCGGCAGGGCGATTTTCTGATCCCGATCACGGCGCAATCGACACGCCACAGCCCGGCGGCCGCGCTTTATGCAACGGTGGCGGGTGCCGATGCCGTCTCTGCTGACCTTGCGCTTGGCTTTCCGCCCGCCGATGTCCCGCATGTCGGCCCAGCGGTCTTTGCCTATGACCAAAGCCAAGCCGGCGCCGATGCGGCGGCGGATGCGATTGCGGCGGCGCTGACTGCCGCCGAACCCGCCTTCGACGCGCGCCTGATCCCGGCAGAGCGCGCCGTTGCCCGGGCGCTTGCCGCACCGCAGGGGCCGGTCGTGATCGCCGATGTCCAGGACAATCCCGGCGCTGGGGGCACCGGCGACACGACCGGGCTTTTGCGCGCGCTTCTTGACGCACAGGCGCCCGACGCGATCCTTTCGATGCTGCACGACCCCGCGACGGCCGCGGCGGCGCATCGTGCCGGAACCGGCGCCCGGATCGATGTCACGCTTGGTGGCGGGCATCCGGAGTTTGGGGCCCCGCTCACCCTCTCGGCGGAGGTTGAGGCGCTGTCGGACGGTCGCTTTCGCTTTACCGGGCCGATGTTCGGCGGCTCGGACGCCGATCTTGGGCCGGTCGCGCTGCTGCGGCTGGCCGGTGGCGGCGTGCGGGTCGTCGTCGGCACGCACCGCGCACAAAACGCCGATCAGGAGATGTTTCGCGTCGTCGGCCTGGAACCCGCCGCGCATGCCATTGTCTGTGTGAAAAGCGCCGTGCATTTCATGGCCGACTACGCCCCGCTCGCCGCCGAGATCCTGTTTGCGGCCAGCCCTGGGGCCAACCCCAGCACACCGTCCGAGATCCCTTACACGCGGCTGCGGCCCGGTCTGCGCCGGGGCCCGCTGACCTAGCCCGGCAGGCAGGCCCGGGGCGCGCGCGGGCCCGGGGCGCCAAGGTCCGTGTCAAAAGCCGCGCGGGACGTGGGCGCGCCTACTTTGGTCGCGCCGCTTTTTCGGCATGGCCGGACTGACCGCTTCTCCGGGCAAGCTCTGCCGTGACAGCGGACCAGGGGATGTCGGCCTCTGCCAGCACCACCATCAAATGGTAAAGCGTGTCCGCCGCCTCCGCCGTCAGCGCCGCGGGATCGCCCTCAACGGCGGCGATCACGGTCTCCACCGCCTCCTCGCCGAATTTCTCGGCGCATTTTGCACGCCCGCGCGCGAAAAGGGCGGCGGTGTAGGATGTCTCAGGATCCGCCCCGCGCCGGGCGGCGATGGTTGCCGCAAGCTCTGCCAGACTGTCGGTCATCGCACCGCGTCCAACCGCACCGGGATCCCGTTTCGGGCCATATGCGCCTTTGCCTCGGCGATGGAGAAGTCGCCGAAATGAAAGATTGAGGCGGCCAGAACAGCGCTTGCGTGCCCTTCGGTGACGCCCTCGACAAGGTGGTCGAGCGTGCCAACGCCGCCCGAGGCGATCACCGGAATGCCAACGGCATCGGCAATCGCCCGCGTCAGCGGCAGGTTAAAACCTGCGCGCGTCCCGTCGCGATCCATCGAGGTCAACAGGATCTCGCCGGCGCCCCGCGCCTCCATCTCGCGCGCGAACGCAAGCGCGTCGATCCCAGTCTCGCGCCGGCCGCCATGGGTGAAAATCTCCCACACGCCCGGGCGGGTGGCCTTGGCGTCGATGGCCACGACAATGCACTGGCGCCCGAATTTCTCGGCGGCGCGGGCGACGACATCGGGATCGGCAACAGCGGCAGAGTTAAAGCTGACCTTGTCGGCGCCCGCCAGCAACAGCGCGCGCACATCCTCCACCGTCCGCACCCCGCCGCCAATGGTCAGCGGCATAAAGCATTGCTCCGCCGTGCGTCGGGCGACGTCGTACATCGTTCCCCGGTTTTCGGCCGTTGCGTTGATGTCGAGAAAGCAAAGCTCATCCGCGCCGGCTGCATCGTAGGCTTTCGCCGCTTCTACCGGATCGCCGGCATCGCGCAGATCGACAAAGTTCACGCCCTTGACGACGCGCCCGTCTTTGACGTCGAGGCAGGGGATCACGCGGACTTTCAACATGGGTTTCGTCTAGCCGCTCTGCCCGGGCTTGGCAAATGGCTCAGGCCAAAAGCGAAAGCCAGATGGACACGGTGGCCAACGACACGCATGTCGCCACCAGAACCGTCGCCGCGGCCAGGGCCTCCCCCCGATTGTAGAGTGCGGCAAAAACATAAGTGTTGACGCCCGGCGCCATCGCCGCCGTCAGCGTCGCGGCCTCCACAAAGGCGGGCTGCAGGCGAAAGACCCCCGCGCTGAGCGTATAGGCAATTGCGGGGTGCAGGATCAGCGACAGGCCGGCGCCCATCGCGACCTCTCCCAAATTGGCGGTGAGGCGATACCGCGTCAGAACGCCCCCCACCGCGAAAAGTGCTGTGGGCAAGGCCGCGCTGACGATCATATCCAAGGCCGAAAGCGCTGTATCGGGCAGGGTTTGGCCCGAGAAGTTCACCAAAAACCCCAGCGCGAGGCCGATCATAAGCGCGTTGCGCAACATCCCGTTCAGCACCGCGCGCGCCGTCCCAAGAAAGCCCCGCCCATCGGCGCGGCTGATCTCCATCACTGTGATGCCAAGGAAATAGCAGAACGGCGCGTGGATCGCGATGATGGCAAAGGTTGCGGCCAGCGCATCGGCGCCGAAAGCCCGCTCAACGATGGGCAATCCGAAAATGACGGAGTTTGAGAACAAGGCGCCGAACCCGATCGCCACAGCCTCACCCGGGCGGCGCTTAAAGATCAGCCGGGCACCGAGGATGCCAAGGAAAAAGGAAATCGTGGCCCCGGTGTAGAAGGAGATCAGAAGCCGCGGATCGAAAACCGCCCCAAAATCCAGCGTCATCGTCGCCCGGAACAGAAGGCAGGGGATCGCCACCTGTTGGGCAAAGGACATCAGCGCGTCAAGATGGCGGTCGGGCACATAGCCCGTGCGCACGGCCAGAAACCCCGCGAAAATCACCATCGCCACGGGCAGGACGACATCGAGAAGCGCAATCATGTCAACGGTGTGACCAACCGGAGACCGTCGTAAGCGGGGGCGACATGGGCCGGCGTTTCTGCCGCCAGCGTCGCATAGTCCAGATCGATATGCATGTTGGTCAGCACCGCACGCCGGGGCGCGGCCTCTGCGATCCAGTCAAGCGCCAGCGCCAGATGCGCATGGGTCGGATGCGGCGTGTAGCGCAGCGCGTCAAGGATCCAAAGATCGAGCCCCGCGACCGCCGCCCAAGCGGCCTCTGTCATGGCCGAGACATCGGGCAAATAGGCCATGTCGTGGATCCGAAAGCCCAAGGAACGGATGCTGCCATGGGCCACGGGAAAGGGTTGGAACGGGATGGCGCCGCCGGCGCCGGTAATCTCGAACGCGCCGTCGATGGTGTGT
>CALCPC010000449.1 GCA_937900975.1 uncultured Paracoccaceae bacterium | reverse complement strand
GTCCCGGTCTTCTGAATTTCAGGTAGACTTATACCGTGCTTATATCCACGCTTCTGCTGACAGCGGCGGGCCTTGCGCTTTCGGCCGCGATTGCCCCGGCCGAGACGCTGCGCTGGGCGCGCGCCGGCGACAGCCTGACACTCGACCCCCATGCCCAGAACGAGGGCCCGACCTCCGCGCTCGCCCACCAGATCATGGAGCCTTTGATCATCCGCGACATGACCGGGCAGATCGTGCCGGCGCTCGCCACCGAATGGGGGCCCAGCGAAAGCGATCCCAACACGTGGATCTTCAAACTGCGCGAGGGCGTGACCTTTCACGACGGCGCCGCCTTTGACAGCGAAGATGCGGTCTTTTCCTTCAACCGCGCCATGACGCCCGACAGCGACTACAAAGAGCTTTTGGCCAGCGTCGTGGAAGTTAAGGCGAACGGACCTTACGAATTCCACATTATCACGGACGGCCCGAACCCGATCATGCCGTCCAACATCACCAACCTCTTTATCATGGACAAGGATTGGGCCGAGGCAAACAACGCCACCAAGGTCCAGGATTACGAAGGCGGCGAAGACACGTTTGCCGCCAAGAACGCCAATGGCACCGGTCCCTACAAGCTGGTCAGCCGGGAGCCCGACGCCAAAACCGTCATGACCATGTTCGACGACTATTGGGGCAAGGACGCGTTCCCGATGGAGGTGACGGAGATCATCTACACGCCGATCCAAAACGCCGGCACCCGGGTTGCCGCGCTGTTGTCGGGGGAAGTGGACTTTATCCAGGACGTGCCCGTCCAGGATCTGGCGCGCGTTGCCGAAACCGAAGGGTTGCAAGTGATCACCGCGCCGCAAAATCGGGTGATCTTTTTCGGCATGAATTTGGGCGATGCGGACCTTACGCTCGACAATGTCGAGGGGGCGAACCCGCTGTCCGATGTGCGGGTGCGCGAGGCGATGAAAATCGCGCTGAACCGCGATGCCATCCAGCAGGTCGTGATGCGCGGCCAGTCCGAACCGGCGGGCGTGATCATGCCGCCCTTCGTGAACGGCTGGACCGAGACGCTGGACACCGTCCCCGCCACCGATGTTGAGGCGGCAAAGGCGCTGATGGCCGAGGCGGGCTATGGCGACGGTTTCTCGATCCAGCTCGATTGCCCCAACGACCGCTACATCAATGACGAGGCGATCTGCCAGGCGGCGGTGGGGATGCTGGCGCAAATCGGCGTGACGGTGAACCTCAATGCGCAGCCGAAGGCACAGCATTTCCCGCTGCTTTCCAATCTGGAAACCGATTTCTACATGCTGGGCTGGGGCGTGCCGACCTATGACAGCGAATACATCTTCAACTTCCTCGTCCACACCCGGACCGAAAAATACGGCTCTTGGAACGCGACGCGCTACACCAACCCCGCGCTTGACGAAAAAATCGTCTCGCTCGCCTCTATGACCGATCTTGAGGCGCGCAACGCGGCCATCGGTGAGATTTGGGCCCAGGTGCAGGAAGACATCCTGTATCTGCCGATCCACCACCAGGTGTTGAACTGGGGGATGTCCGAGAACATCGATACCGTCGTTGCGCCCGACGACACGGCAAAGTTCAAATACTTCAAGCTGAGCAAGCTGAACTAAAACAAGGCGCGCCCCTCGATTAGGGGGGCGCGCGCACCGACCAAAATTTTTGTTTTTGGAGATTTGGTGTGCCGCGCGTTTTCGCTGTTTTGGGTGCCGTATTCGTTTTCGTATTCCTGACGATCGCCGGTGACCTTGTGCTGCGCGCCTTCAATCTGACGACCAAATCGGCTGTCGAGCGGCTTCAAGACTGGCGCGAAGCGCGGCGATTGACGGACGATCGCATCATCTTAGCAACAGAGGTTTTGGGGGTGCACGCCGAGGTTGTTGAAGCCGCACGGCGCGCGGAAAAGGCCAACAAAGAGGCGGCATCGGTCGCCGCGCTATTTGCGGCTGCTAAAGCGCGATTGGGTGCGGCTGAGCAGAGCTATGAGGCAAGTGTCGCGCGCGAGAGAGCGTACCGCGTGTGCGCCGCCAGACCGCCATCTGAAGCGCGCGCGTCAGCGCAGATAGAAAGCGAACTTGCGCAGGCCAACCGGTTGATTGCCTCAGCCAAGGGTGTTGAGGCGTGCGGCAGCACGGAAGAAAGCCCGCGCACCATGCGCGATCAACGCCAAGGCGGCCGTGTCTACCGGGATCTTACGACGGGGTCCGGTTTCCTCGACAGCACGATCCTAGACAGGGCTTTGTGCGATCAACATCGCTTAGAGCTTCACGCGGATGCGCTGATTGAACGGTCGGAGCCACTTTTGTCGCCGGATGCAATCTTGTCGCGCGAGCAGGCCCGCGCGTCGAGTCTATAAAATGAATAGACCGCTGCCAAAGCCGCCGAGACCTGCGACGGGGTGATGGCCGTCACCGATCTCGATACGCTTACCGGCGCTCGCGTAGAGGCCGCAGCCGCCCTTGCGGCAGCGCTTGGGGAGCGTGACGCGCTTTCGTCGCCGCGCGCAGCATCGGATGCCGCAGAGGCCGCCGCGCGAACGCTTCTTGGCGTCGTTCGCGAAGGGCGCGCGCTCTGCGGAAATCTGCTTGAGCGCGACGCTTCTTTGAATGCTCTCGGCCGCGCAATCGCCGAGGATCAGGCGCGCTCGATTTGTTTGTCGGAACGCGCGCCAGCGTCGTGATGTGGACAAACCCCCTCACGTACTCGAGATCGTGGCATAGGATACCACAGCGGCAGAGTGCGGCAAAATGATAGGAGACTTTTATGCGCCTTACGATCCTCGCTTTGGCCGCGCTCGCAGCGAACCCGCTGGCGGCCGAAACCTTCCGCTGGGCCTCCACCACCGACCCGCAGACGATGGACCCGCATGCCGTCTCGTCAGCGCCGGTGCTTGGGTTCCTCAACAACGTCTATGAAGGGCTTGTTCGTCGCGGCAAGGACATGACCATCGAGCCTGCGCTGGCGACGGGGTGGGAGCCTTTGGGCGCCGATGGTTGGCGGTTCACGCTGCGCGAAGGGGTCACGTTTCACGGCGGCGAGGCGTTTACTGCCGAGTATGTCCTGTTCTCGTACGAACGCGCGGCGAGCGAGGCATCGGATGTGGCAAGCTGGTTCGCGCCGGTGAGCGCGGTTGAAATCGTCGACGATTTCACCATCGATTTCCTAACCACGGCGCCCAACCCGATCTTCCCCGACAGCATCGCCAATTTCATGATCCTCGACAAAGGCTGGGCCGAGGCCAACGGCGCCGCGCTGCCCGCCAAAGACAGCGAGACGTTTGCCACGCTGAACGCCAACGGAACCGGCGCGTTCCAATTGGTGGAGCGGGCGCCGGATCTGAAGACGGTCCTGGTCCCGTTCGAGGGCTGGTGGGACACGCCAGAGCACAACATCACGCGGGCTGAGTTTACCCCGATCCAAAACTCGGCCACCGCCGTGGCGGCGCTTTTGTCCGGCGACATCGACTTGATCAACCCGGTGCCGATCCAGGACGCCGCGCGCGTCGGCGCGGGGGACCGCGCGACGGTGTTCCAGGGCATCGAGGCGCGGGTGATCATGCTGGGCATCGGCCATGAGGCGGAGACGCTGAAATACGGCGCCGATGCCGGGGCGCCCAACCCGTTCCGCGATGTCCGCGTGCGGGAAGCGGTGGCCAAGGCGATCAATGTCGACGCGATCCTGGCCACGATCATGCGCGGCGCGGCAGAACCGGCAAGCCAGCTGGTCAGCCCCGCGATGCGCGGCTTTTCGGCGGCCCAGGCCGAACGCCCCGCGTTCGATCCCGAGGGCGCGCGCGCGCTTCTGGCCGAAGCGGGTTATCCCGATGGGTTTGCCTTCGGCCTGAAATGCCCGAACGACCGCTACCTCAACGATGAGGCCGTCTGCCAGGCTGTGACCGGCATGCTCGCCCAAGTGGGCCTATCGGCAGAGCTTGATGCGATGCCCGTCTCGACCTACTGGCCAGAACTTCGGGCCGATAATTTCGACATGTACCTGCTGGGCTGGTCGCCCGGGACCTTCGATGCCGAACATCCGATCCGCTTTTTGGCGCATACCCCCGAAGGCAACCTTGGCACTTGGAATTTCGGCGGCTACTCGAACGCCGAGATCGACGCCATGCTGCCAACGATCCAGTCGGAACTGGATGAGGCCGCGCGGCAGACCATGCTGGACCGCGCGGCGAAAATCCTCCAGGACGAGGTCGCTTACGTCCCGCTCTATGTCCAACCCCTGGTCTGGGGCGCGGGCTCTGGCATCACACTGACGCAGCGGCCCGACAATTTCGTCATCCTGCGCTGGATCACCCTGCCGACGGGATAAAAGACAGCGCGCGCCCGCTCAACCGGGGGTTTTGCGGGCGCGATCTTTGTGCTCTAAAAGATGTGCGCCGTGCGTGCGCGTTTTTTTGGGGCCAGCGACACAATCTGCCCTCGATTTGGTCACATTCCCACAGTCCGATCCCGGCCGTAGTCCTAGTCGAAGCTGTACGTTTGTTCCATATCGCCACAGCAGGAAGACCCGCATGACCCTCCCCCTTTGGACGCAAACCTTGGCCGTCGCCTGCCTGGCACTGGTGCTTGGGACAGGTGCCCACGCCCAATCGCGGGAGGACAGCGGCTCTGTCCGGCTCAGCGTTGCCGGCAAACTGCGCCTTGAGGCCGAAGTGCTGAACCGACTGGCGTGCGAGGCCGTCAGCCGCGACGGCGCGGCCCGGGCCGAGGCGTTTGCCGCGCTGGCCGAAACGGATGCGCAGATCGCCCGGTTTTTGGCCGCGTTGAAGGATGGCAACCTTGCCTTGGGCATCCGGCAGCCCGAGGCGAAGCGCCGGGTAACCGATCAGCTTTTCGCTGTCAGCACGGCCTGGCGACCGGTCAGCGCGGCGGCCAGTGCCATTGCCGCCGGCGATGCGACAGTCGCGCGCCTTGGTGAGGTTCTCGCGGCCAGTGCCGAGGCCGAACAAGCGATCCAAGACCTTCTCGCCGTGCTTGCGGGCAGCTACTCCAGCAGTGAGACGTTCAGCTTTCAAGCATCGCTCGCGCTCAACGTTCTGGTGCGTGAGAAGGTGATCCTGGCCGAGATCGCAACGCTGCAATGCCTGATCGAAGCCGACATGCCGAACATCAGCGATGCTGCGGCGCTGGCGCTCGACCGGGAGGTGGAGACCTTCGAGGCCTCGCTTCAAGCGCTGATCACCGGTCAACCGGGGATCGGTTTGATGGAGCCGCCCAATGCGGCGGTCAAGAACAAGTTGCTTGAGATTGCCGTGCTTTGGTCCGCGGTCTCACCCAACATGGTCGATGGCGTGTCGCTGGCCGAAGAGCCAGAGCTGATGCGAGAGCTGGACAACGCCGAGATCCTCTACCTTCTGGCGACCAGCGCGCAGCCCGATCTTTATCGGATCCCCTTGGAGCAATATGCCTCGGAGGAGCTTCGAACGTGGATCCGCGACCCCCTCGTGACGCAATCGATCGCGCTCCAAAACGTGGCGCATTTTGCGCGCGACCAAGACGCGGTGGACGCGATGGATCAAACCTGGCGGGCAGAGCGCGCGTCGGGCGAGCATCGCGTGATCGCCGAGATGATGGCCCGTCCCTTGTCCGAACGTCTGAAAGACCGCCAGGATCAAACCGCCGGGATCGTGACGGAGGTTTTCGTGATGGACAACAAGGGGCTCAACGTCGGGCAAAGCGCCATCACCTCGGACCTGTGGCAGGGGGATGAGGATTAGTGGCGACTGCCCTACGCCGATCCCGATGGGGATATGCACATCAGCGAGGTTGAGTTCGACGAGTCCACTGGCTTTTTCCAGGTGCAGGTCTCGCTGCCGGTCAGCGATCCTGCGTCGGGCGACCGGATCGGCGCCGTGCAGCCCCAGCGGTGCGCCTGCGGCGGTCAGGC
>CALCPC010000448.1 GCA_937900975.1 uncultured Paracoccaceae bacterium | reverse complement strand
TAACTGAGGTGGCGGAGGCCGCGACACTGGCCCAAAAACGGGTGCAAAACCGGGTGCAAACGCTTGGCACCGCGCTTGCCGCGCTTGCCGGGCTTGCCACTGTCGCGCTCGCCACGCTGCAATCGATCGCGGGCGCGATGTCGTTTGGCGGCCTGATCGTGGTGCTGACGCTGGTTTGGCGCATTCTGGGCCCCGTGCAAATGCTGTTTGCCAGTTGGCCCCGCGTGCTTGGCCTGGCCGCGTCGATCCGCCAAATCGACGGCGTTCTCAGCCAGGAGGAGGAGCGCTACCGCGCCGGGCTGTCGGGCCGGATCAAAACGCTGGCGCCGCCGCTTGCGCTGCAAAACGTGTTTTTGCGTTTCGACCGTGTAAGCGACCCCGCGCTTGCCAATGTCTCGCTGACCATCGCGCCGGGCGAGCTTATCGCCATCACAGGGGCGAGCGGGGCGGGCAAATCCTGCCTTTTGCATGTTTTGGCAAAGCTCTACACGCCCGGCAGTGGCGCGGTCCTGATCGGCGACGTCGACTATCGGCAATTGGCCGTCGACGACATTCGCCATGCGCTCAGCTTCGCGCATGCGGAAACCGCGCTTTTCGACCTGACGCTGCGCGATAACCTTAAACTCGGCAATCCCAGTCTTTCAGACGCCGAAATCCTGTCGCTGTTCGAAACGCTCGGCGCGGGGCGGGAGCTGCGCCGCTGTCGCCAAGGGCTGGACACGCCGATTGACGAGACGTTTCGTCGCCACGTGGCGACGGCGCAGGCGCGGACCTTCGCCGTGGGCCGCGCGCTTGGCCGGCCAGCCGCCATCTACCTTTAGGACGACGCCATGTCTGGATTGCCGCCAAGCCGGGCGCGCGCGCTGTGGCAATACCTGGATGGTATGCGCGGCGCCAAGACAACGCTGATTGTCACCAACCGCCCCGAACACCTCAGCCGCGCGGACCGCGTGCTTTACATTGAGGCGGGGCGCATCGCGCTGGATTTGCCGGGGGCCGAAGGGGCGGACGCTGTGATCGAGCGCATGTCGCGCCCGGGCGGGCGGGCCGCGGCATGACCGATCGGGCGACCCGCCGGGTGATCAATCAAACAGACCCCAATCTGCCGATTGGTCTGACCATCTGCGTGATCGCAGCGGGCCTCTTGGCTGCGATTGTTTGGGCCGCGCAGACCCGCATCCCCGAGATTGCCCGCGCCGCGGGACAGATCGGCCCCCTCAACGACCTTTACCGGGTCGACCATTTCGACGGCGGCGTCGTGCGCGCGGTTGAGGTCAATCCCGGCGACACGGTCGCCGCGGGGCAGCTTCTGGCCGTCATCACTCAGCCCAATCTGTTGGCCGATCTGCGCGCGGCGGAAGAGACGGTGGCACGGCTTGAACAGGATCGCTTCCGCCTGAACCGGGTGCTTGCAACCTTGGATGGCGCGGGACCCGCCCCCGGCCCGCCGGCCGACGCGCCGCCGCGCGCGGCCGTCTGGGCCTACATCGCCTCCCAAGATGCGCTCTACCGCGCGCGGCGGCGCACCATCGAAACCCGCGTTGCACGGTTGCGTCAAAGCGCCGAGGCCTCCCGCGCGGTGAAGGCCAACGCCGAGGCGCGGCTGGCGCTGGCGCTTAGCCAGCAACGCCAAGGCGCGGCGCTGTCGGAAAGCGGGCTGTTGTCCCGGTCGGACCAGACCGCCAGGGCCGAGCGGGCGGAAGCGATGCGGGCGGAGGTTTTGGAAGCCGAGCTTGCCCTCGTCAAAGCGGAGGATGCCGTCCAGGAAGCCCGCGACAGCCTGGCTGAGGCCGAAACGGTTTGGCGCGAGGATCTGATCGCGCGGCTTTATGAGACGGAGGTGGAGCTTGCGGCAGCCACGTCGAAGGCCGAGGATCTGCGTCGCCATGCCAGCCGGGCCGACGTCCGCGCGCCCCGCGCCGGCACTGTGCAAAGTGTCGCCGCCGATGCCGTGGGTCAGGTCGTGGCCCCCGGCGGCCCGGTGATGGAGATCCTGGGAAGCGACGACCAACTGGTCGGGATCGTGAAGCTGTCGCCGCGCGACATCGGCCATGTGACCGTCGGCGCGCCGGTAAAAATTCGCCCGACAACCTTCGATTTCCGCCGCTTTGGCGACATCACGGGCCGTGTCGTCAGCATCGCGCCGACCTCGCAAATCGATGACGACAACCAGCCCTTCTTTCGCACGATCCTCGCGCTCGACAGCACCACGATCGGGACCTGCGCGGGCCTGCGCCATTTGCGCGCCGGCATGGAAATCTCGGCCGATATCGTCACCTCGGACCGCACGCTGATGGCCTATTTCCTGGCCCCCGCAGAGCGCGTTCTCGACCGCTCGTTCACAGAGCGTTGACGATGTGTCGTGCAGCCGCGTCGGGGTTAGAGCATTTTCCGTTCAAAGTGAGTCAGTCATCGTCAGAAAACGCGTTCAAGATCAG
>CALCPC010000447.1 GCA_937900975.1 uncultured Paracoccaceae bacterium | reverse complement strand
GCATGTCCATATGATCTTCCAACGTGTTGACGGTGTAGGGCCGCGTCGGGTTGGTCGAGGACGGGATGACGAAGCTTTCCCCGCACACTTTGATAACATCGGGCGCGTGACCGCCGCCGGCGCCTTCGGTGTGGAAGGCGTGAATGGTGCGACCCTTCATGGCGGCGACCGTATTTTCGACGAACCCGCTTTCGTTCAGCGTGTCGGTGTGGATCATCACCTGCACATCCATATCGTCGGCGACCGAAAGGCAGCAATCGATGGCCCCGGGCGTCGTGCCCCAATCCTCGTGCAGCTTCATCGCGCAGGCGCCGGCCTCCACCATCTCGACCAAGGCCGCGGGCTGGCTGGCATTGCCCTTGCAGGAGAGGCCGAAATTCAGCGGAAACGCATCCAGCGCCTGCAACATCCGCCCGATATGCCAGGGCCCCGGCGTGCAAGTGGTGGCAAGCGTGCCGTGGGCCGGGCCGGTGCCACCGCCAAGCATTGTGGTCATGCCAGCATGCAGCGCGTCCTCGATCTGCTGAGGACAGATAAAGTGGATATGGGCGTCAAACCCGCCCGCGGTCAGGATCCGCCCCTCGCCCGCAATGGCCTCGGTGCCCGGGCCGATGATGATATCGACACCCGGCTGGGTGTCGGGGTTGCCGGCCTTGCCGATCTTGGCGATCCGCCCGTCTTTGAGCCCCACATCGGCCTTGTAGATCCCGGTGTAATCCACGATCAGCGCGTTGGTGATAACGGTGTCGACGGCGCCGTCGGCGCGCGTCACCTGGGACTGCCCCATGCCGTCGCGGATCACCTTGCCGCCGCCGAACTTCACCTCCTCGCCATAGGTGGTGAAGTCTTTCTCAACCTCGATGATCAGATCGGTGTCGGCCAGCCGGACCTTATCGCCGGTGGTCGGGCCATACATGTCGGCATAGGCGGCGCGGGGGATTTTGGTGGGCATCGTGTCCTCGGTCGATTGGCGGGGGCGGTTGGCGGGATCAGGCCTCGAAGGCGGGGTCGACGGGCACTTGCAGCGCTGTTGCAAGGCTGTTGGTCTGCATGGCCATCGCGAGCACGGCCAAAAACTCGCCATGCTGTTGGGGCGTCATGCCTTTGGCGCGCGCCGCCGCCGTATGGGAATGGACGCAATAGCTGCAGCCATTGGCGGTGGAGACGGCGACATAGATCAACTCCTTCGTCAGGGGGTCGAGCGCGCCGGGGCCCATCACGCCCTTAAGCCGCGTCCAGGTCGCGGTCAGAAGCGGGGGATCGGCGGCAAGGGCGCGCCAGAAATTGTTGATAAAATCCGTCCCGCGGGTCTGTCGGATGTCGTCAAAGACCGTTTGCACAGCCGCATCGGCCTCGGCGTCGGCGTCCGGGATCAGCGGGACGGTGGCCATCAGACCAGCGCCAACAGCCGTGCGGGCCCGCCAGAGCCCGCGGCATGCTTGGGCGCACCGACGATCAACGTGGCACCGGCGGCAGGCACGGCGTCAAGGCCCGCGATATTCTCGATGCCAAAACGGTTGGTCGGCAGCCAGGCATAATGCGTCTCGAAGGTCGCGGAGGTCCCGATGTCGAGCGACAGGGTGTCAACCGCCATCGCAACGGCCACGGTGTTCTCGATCAGAATCGCGGCGGCCCAGGCGGAGAGGGCGTCGGGGGTCAGCGCCGGGTCGGGGTCGGCGGCCGCGCGGGCGCGGATATCGACGACGCAAAGCGGGCAAACCAAGTTGCCGAGCGGGATCTCATCGACGGACTGGCCATCGGCCGAGAAATGCAGCGGCGCGTCGATATGGGTCCCGGTATGCTCATTCACCGTCAGCACATTCAGGTTGAACCCATGCTCAGCAAAGGTGAAGGGCACCTCGTAGGAAATCCCGGGCGCGCCGAAATAGGTCGGGAAT
>CALCPC010000446.1 GCA_937900975.1 uncultured Paracoccaceae bacterium | reverse complement strand
GTAAGGCGATCTCGATCCCCTCCAGCCGGAAGGCCAAGGCCGTCCAGCGTTCGTCTTGGACCCGCTCATTCGCCTCGATCCGCGCATTGGCGGCATCGAACGGCGCGTAGAGGTAGCGTGACCCGCCAGTGTCGCGGGCGGCACTCATTCCTGGGGCGCCTCGGGCAGGCCCAGCATCCGGCGCTTTTCGGCTTGGGTCAGGAAATCCGCGTCATTGATGCGCCGCCACGCGGCCTCGCGTTCAGCGGCCAAAGCAGGCACCCCGTCCAGATCTGGCGTCACCTGCATCGGCTCCCCCGTCAGGCCCGAGATCCAATGGGACAAGGCCGCCCAAACCCGGCTCGCCAGGGGCAAAACCGTCAGGCGGTAGAAGGCGCGGTTGGCCTCCGCATAATTGGCGGAGGTCGCGGCGCCCGGGATACCCAACAGCATCGGCGGCACCCCAAAGGCCAAGGCGATGTCGCGCGCGGCGGCCTCTTTGGTCTTCTGGAATTCCATGTCCGAGGGGCTGAAGCCCATTGGTTTCCAATCGAGCCCCCCTTCGAGCAACATCGGACGCCCGGCATTGCGTGCGCCCTGATGGTGGCTTTCCAGCTCCATCTGCAAACGGTCGAATTGGTCCTGGCTCATCGCGCCGGCCCCTTCCATCCCCTTGTAAACAATGGCACCCGAGGGCCCCGCGGCATTGTCCAAACGCGCCTTGGACCAGCGCGCAGCGGAGTTGTGGACATCGATGGCCGTCGCGGCCGCTTGGATCGGCGCGAGGCCGTGATGGTCATCTTGGGGGTGGAAATTGCGGATATGGCAGATGAGGTCCGCCGGAAAGCGGTGCTTGCGGCTGCCGACGGTGTAATCGTAGCCCTGGGGCCAGCCATCGGCACCGGGGAGCAAGCTCATCCGGTCGGAGCGTAGCACATGCAATTCCGCCGGAAGGCCCGGCTCGACCGCGACGGCCTCCACGTAAGCATTGCCCGACAGCATTAGCTGCGCGAACGCGGCCTCCAACAAATCCGCACGGGTCTGCGCGGCGTTGGGCCGGTTCAAAAGCGCCAAAACCGGGTGCGTGTCATAGCGGCGTTCGGCGTCTTGGCAAATCACCGGAAGCGCGGCTGCGGCCTCGGCGATCACCTTCACGGCGCGGCAGCCGCCCGGGTTGCCAAGGAAGCCGTTCTTGGCCAGGCTGCCAACGTCCCGCGGTCTCCACACCACTCGACCCGACGAGCCCCACACCGCCAGTTTCGCACTGGCCGACGCTTTGGCCTCTGGCGCGTCGGGGGTAGATTTCTTCAGGAAATCCAAAACCATAGGAGCCTCTCCTCAAGCAATAGATGAGCGTCCCGTGGCGCGGCGCGCCCGGGTCAAGTATCGTGAATTCTGATGTGGTCAGAGCGGCCGGATCGCGGGCGCCACATGGTGGCGGGCCGGTTCCAACAGCCCATCCGTCAGGGCCCAGACCAGCGCGGCAACCCGATCGGGGGAGCCTGCGCCGTCATATCCCGTGATGGCCATCTTGCACATTTCGTCTTCCAGCGCGGGGAAGTTGCCGACATGGCAGACCCGCCCTTGTTCATACAGCGCCGCAACCGGTTCCGCCCGCGCCACCTTGCTTTTGGAGGCAGACCGCGCGCGGAAATTGATCGTCGCATCGACGGTTCGGATCGTGTCAGGCACCATCTCTCCGCCCTGGTTGACCTCTGCCACCAGGCGGCTGGCGCCATAGCGGTGATACGCGGCGACGGCGACTTCGGCCCATGCACGGGGGCTTTTGCCCTGAACAGTGCAATCGTCGATCACCTGGGCGCTCCATTCGGTTGGTGCACCGTTTTCCAAGATCGCCACCACGACAATCCCGCAGGCGTCCGAAGTCTTCTTGCTCGTCACCGGCGGGTCGACTGCCACGATCACGCGCGCCCCAAAAGGCACACGGCCCGCCGCGGTTTCGGCACGCGGCAGGCGTTGGTCGTCGATCTTGTCCCGCGTCCAAAGCGCGCCTTCGACATCGTCGCGCAGCCCGCCATCCAATTCCTGCCGCCCCCGCCGCGTCGCGCCGTAGCGTGTGCGCACTTCTTTCAGGAAGGATTCCGCCAGGTAAGCGCGGTTCGCTTCGGTCGGGGCATGGGTGTGGGCGACATCCTCACGACCCAGAAGGTCTTTCAAAACCCCAACATTGCGGGGTGTCGTTGTCACCATT
>CALCPC010000445.1 GCA_937900975.1 uncultured Paracoccaceae bacterium | reverse complement strand
GATTGTTCCTAGGCCGAAAGACGGCGATGGCCAAGTCTGCCCCGCGTACCCCGCGGGCGACGCCGCGCGGGGCGATCGCGTTCCCAACAGGATGCGGCGGACCTTTGGCCGGCATGGCCGTCGCACCCCCGTGTCGGGGGGCTTACCGATGCGATGGGGCAATTTCCGTTCACCTTGGCTCAGAAATCGCGGCCTCAAGATCAGCATCCTGAGCATCTTGAACGCGTTTTCTGATGAGGGCTGACCTCCTGTGAACGGAAAAGGCCCTAGCCCGCACCGCGGGTCAAGGGGTTGCGGCGTCCCCCGTGCGGATAGGGCTCACCCGTCTAGGGCTTGCGCCGCCGCTTGGCGCCGCGCAGGGCCGTGCGGTGCGCCGCGCGCGACTTTGGCAGCCGCGATTTCGGCGTGATCAGGTGTTTTGCCAGCGTCTTTGGCGTCAGATCTCCCCGAAAGAAGTGGCCAGGAAGCTGGCCCTCCCGGCGGCCCGAACGCTCTAGCAACGCCAAGACAAGCAGGGCGAGAAGAAAGAAAAGCGGCAGCATGATGCTGGCACCTGGCATCGCGGTGCGCACGGTGTCCACCGCGCCCTGCAGTCCAACGACCCAGGGCAGGGTCCAAAACCACTCCATCGTCCGGACGCTACTTTAAGGGGTCGTCTTCATGGAACTGGGGATCGTCCTTAAGCCGCGTGCGCAGCGGCCCCGGCCCGTCGGCCTTTGGGTTCTGGCCCAGCCGCACGTTGCCGAGGTAATGCGTGCCGCGTTGCGGCTCTCGCTTGTCGAGGGGAGAGACGGTCATGAACTTCGCCCAAAAAAGCACGGCCACCACCAAGGCGCCCAAAAGCCAGACCGGGTCCGCCTCGTAGCGGTCCCACATCCGCATAAAATCCTGCAGATCGTCGGCCCGAAGAAGATCGCCGAGCGTGACCTCGTCGCGTCCTATCATGTTTTCACCCTCCTTACGATCTGCGTTACATCAAAACTGTGACAAGACCGGGGCCGGCTACAGCATACTCGGCACGATCCGGTCGGGCGGGCGGTGACCGTCGGCAAAGGTCTTGATGTTCACGATCACCTTCTCGCCCATGTCGAGCCGCCCCTCCTCGGTGGCGGAGCCCATATGCGGCAGCAACAGCACGCCCGGCAGCGCCGCCAGCCCCGGGTTGATGTCGGCGCCATGCTCATAGACGTCAAGCCCGGCACCCGCCAGCGCCCCCTCGCGCAGCGCCCGCGTCATCGCATTCTCGTCGATCACTTCGCCCCGCGACGTGTTCACGATATAGGCCGTGGGTTTCATCAGTTTTAACCGCCGCGCGCTGAGCAAGTGAAAGGTCGACGGCGTGTGCGGCACATTCACCGACAGGATATCGACCCGGGCCAGCATCTGGTCGAGGCTTTCCCAGAACGTCGCCTCTAGCGCGGCTTCCGTCTCGGCGTGCAGGCGTCGGCGGTTGTGATAGTGGATCTGAAGCCCGAAGGCGCGGGCGCGGCGGGCGACGGCCTGCCCGATCCGCCCCATGCCCAGGATGCCCAGCCGTTTACCCCCGATCCGCCGCCCCATCAGCGCCATCGGCGCCCAGCCGGCCCAGCGATCCTCGCGGATCAACGCCTCGCCCTCGGCCAGTCGGCGGGGCACCGAGAGGATCAGCGCCATGGTCATGTCGGCGGTGTCCTCGGTCAGCACGCCGGGTGTGTTGGAAACCAGGATGCCGCGGCTCAACGCGGTTGCGACATCGATATGGTCGAACCCCGCGCCATAGTTCGCGATCAGCTTCAACTGCACCCCAGCCTGGCCCAGCAGGCCCGCGTCGATCCGGTCGCCCAAGGTCGGAACCAGGACATCAGCCCGCTGCATCGCCTGGCCAAGCTCCGCCCGGGTCATTGGCGTGTCGCGCTCCGACAACTGCGCGTCGAACAGCTCATGCAGCCGGGTTTCCACCGGCTCGGGTAGCTTTCGCGTCACAATCACTTTCAATTTTCTGCCAGCCATTGCGGGTCGTCTTCCTCTCGGCCTTCTCTTGCGTAATATTCTTACGTCACCAATAGGGGAGAGGTGCAGAAAATGCACCCCCAGCATGAGGTCGAGCGTGAGAAACCTTTTTTTGGGGGCGGTTCTTTTGGCCCTGTGCGCCGCGTCGGTCGCCGCGGCCGAGCAGGCGTTCGGCCCGGTCACTCAGTTGCCGCTGCCGCGGTTCGTGTCGGTCAAGGCCGAGGCCAATGTGCGCCGCGGCCCGTCGACCGCGCATCGGATCGACTGGGTGTTTCAGCGCCGGCACCTGCCGGGTGAGGTCACGGCAGAGTTCGGGCATTGGCGGCGGGTGCGCGATCATGAAGGGGCGGGCGGCTGGGTCCATTACGCGCTGCTTTCTGGCACGCGCTATGTGTCGGTGATGGGGCCGCCGGCAACGCTGTACCGCCAGCCCAACGCCACCTCCGACGTCGTGGCCCGCGCCGAGACGGGTGCGATCGCCCGGCTAGGGGAATGCCTGCCCGACTGGTGCCGCATCCGGGCCGAGGGCATGCGTGGTTGGGTGCGCAAAGACAGGCTTTGGGGCGTTGGTGCGCGCGAATTGCGGGATTAAGCTGATCGAAGCCGGCGCAGCGCGGCCCGGTCCGGGCGCCGCGCGTGCGGCCGCATAGGCCAACCCCGGGGCAGGGCTGTGCCGGGGCGTGGCGCCGGGCTGGCTAAATCTCCCGCCCCAGGGGTGACAGGACGGCCGCCGCGCGCATAGGCTGTCTTCAAAGACCAGACGGAGCAGAAGATGTCCTACCGCCCGAGCTTTACCCTTGGCATCGAGGAGGAGTACTTCGTCGTCGACCGCGCAACCCGCGATCTGGTGCGCGAGCCCGAGCCTGGGTTTTTGACTAAGCGCCCATCGCGGCCTCAACCCATCCTTTCAGCGCCTGGCGCGCGCAAACCCACACCCGCAAAGAGCGCTATGACGATCTGGCCAACGATCTGGGCCAGGCGGTGCGGCGGATGTTGATCGGCGGGATGCACATCCATATCGCGGTCGAGGATGACGACCTGCGCATCGATCTGATGAACCAGGTCGCGTATTTTCTGCCGCATTTCCTGGCGCTGTCCTGCTCTTCGCCGTTTTGGGAGGGGGCGGACACCGGCCTTGCCTCCTATCGCCTGACGGTGTTCGACGCCTTGCCCCGCACCGGGCTGCCGGATTTTCTTGGCAGTCACGCGGAATACAGGCGGTTTGTTGAGCATCTGGTGCGCGCGGGGTGTATCGAGGACGCGACCAAGATCTGGTGGGACGTCCGACCCTCCGACAAGTTTCCGACCTTGGAAAGCCGGGTGACGGATGTCTGCGCACGGGCCGAGGACGCGGCGGCGATCGCGGCGCTTTATCAGTCGCTTGTCGCCTATCTCTTCCGCCTGAAAAGCCGCAACCAGCGGTGGCGGATCTATCCGCGGACGATGATCATGGAAAACCGGTGGCGCGCCGCCCGCTATGGGGCGCGGGGCAAGCTGGTCGATCACGGCCGCTCTGAGCTGACGCAATTCGGCTCGCTCGTCGAGGAGTTGATCGAGATGGTCGGACCGGAGGCCGAGACGCTGAATTGCAAGGCAGAGTTGATGCACCTGCGCAAAATCGCCCGCGACGGCACCTCGGCCGAGCGTCAGCGCGCGGCCTATGCCGATGGCGGCACCACCGCGGTGGTCGATCAACTGATCGCCGAATTCGGCGAGGTCTAGGCCGTATCGACCCGCCGATGGGACGCGGCCCCGCCGTGCCCATTCTTCGGCGTGCGGGGACGGGCACCGTGTCGCGGCGGACCGCTTTGGCCCCCGCCGGTTGGCCGAGGATCGCGCGCCAAGACCGGCTGCGAACGGTTGACGCGTCCGGTACGGTCCGTACGATCACGGGATGCACGACCATATCGAGACGTCTGAGACCGAGGAGATGACCGCGCGGGTCCGTGCGCTTGAAACGATCTTGGTCGAAAAGTGTCTTGTTGACCCCGCCTCGCTTGACGCGATTATCGAGACCTATTCCGAACATGTCGGGCCGCAGAACGGTGCCGCTGTCGTGGCCCGGGCCTGGTCCGATCCCGCCTTTGCCGATTGGTTGGCGCGGGACGCGACGGCGGCGATCCACAGCCTTGGTTTCACCGGGCGTCAGGGCGAGCATATGCAAGCGCTGTTTAACACGCCCGACAGCCACAACCTTGTCGTTTGTACGCTGTGCTCTTGCTACCCTTGGGCGACGCTTGGCCTGCCGCCAGTGTGGTACAAATCGCCCCCCTACCGCGCCCGCGCTGTCCGCGACCCGCGCGGCGTTCTGGCCGAGTTTGGCGTCGATCTGCCCGCTGAAACGCGCATTCATGTGTGGGATTCCACCGCGGAGCTGCGCTATCTCGTCATCCCGATGCGCCCGGCGGGAACCGAGGGCTGGTCCGAAGGCAAGCTTGCCACATGCGTCAGCCGAAACGCGATGATCGGCACCGGGCTGGCGGCGCG
This sequence comes from uncultured Paracoccaceae bacterium, assembly GCA_937900975.1. Classification (GTDB taxonomy): domain Bacteria; phylum Pseudomonadota; class Alphaproteobacteria; order Rhodobacterales; family Rhodobacteraceae; genus Algicella. Next base: position 856 of record CALCPC010000445.1, on the reverse strand, counting down.
GCCTTGAACGGGCCGCAGGATCTGGGCGGGCAGATGGGGTTCGGGCCGGTGGCGCCCGAGGTCGACGAACCGCTGTTCCATGCAGATTGGGAGCGTCGGGTGCTGGCCATCACACTCGCCTGCGCGGCGCTTGGCCATTGGACCATCGATGAAAGCCGCCACGCGCGCGAAAGCCTGCCGCCGGCCGATTACCTCTACTTTAGCTACTACCGGATTTGGTTCGAGGCGCTGACGCACCTTCTTGCGCGTCACGGTGAGGTCAGCACGCAGGAGTTGGCGTCAGGGCATGCGCTGGCGCCGCCGGTCCGGGCTCAGCGCTGTCTAAGCGCGGCAGAGGTGCCGGGTGTCCTGTCCCGCGGCGGACCGAGCGCGCGCGACCCCTTGGGTCCGGCGCTCTTTGCGCGGGGCCAGCGGGTTCGGGCGCGCAACCTGCACGCGGAGGGTCACACCCGTCTGCCCCGCTACGCGCGTGGCCGCATAGGGCATATCGAGGCTGTGCATGGCGCGCATGTCTTTCCCGATGCCAATGCGCATGGTGGTGGCGAAGCGCCGCAATGGCTTTACACGGTGATTTTCGACGGACAGGCGCTGTGGGGGCCGGACACAGACCCGACGCTTAGCGTCCGCATCGACGCTTGGGAGAGCTATCTTGAACCCGCCTGATCCACTGCCCCCCGACGGTCCGGCGTTTGCAGCACCCTGGCAGGCGGAGGTGTTCGCGCTGACAGTGGCCTTGAACGCCGCGGGGCATATCACATGGCCCGAGTGGGCAGACCGGTTCGGCGCGGCCCGGGGGGGCATGCCGCGCGCGGCTGCCGCCGGCTATTTCGCCCACTGGATCCTGACGCGGGAGGCC
>CALCPC010000444.1 GCA_937900975.1 uncultured Paracoccaceae bacterium | reverse complement strand
ATGGCGCGCCTTGGATCGGGTCTTTGGCGCGCTTGGGACGGCTTTCCTGGCGCTGGTGTCGCACTCTGCGCGGGCACCCGGCCGGCGCGGGGCTATTCGGGACTGCGTGGCCGCCGCGGCAGCGCCTGTTTCAGCCCTCCGTGCCTAGAAGCAGTGCCTAGAAGCAGTGCCTAGAAATTGTCGAGAAACGTCCACAGCACCGGATCGTTGAAGTCTTGCAGCGTGGCGGTCACGCCGACAGCCCGAAGATCCGCGTCGCAGAGGCTTGTGCGAAGGCCAAAGGTCAGGGCGCCGGCAGCGACAGCGGCCCGCGCACCCGAGCGGCTGTCCTCGAAGGCCAGACAGGTTTCAGGTGCCGCGCCAAGACGCGCCATTGCGGTCAGATAGGGCAGGGGATCGGGCTTTTGCCGGGCGCATTCCGGCCCGATGACCAGCGTCTCGAACCGGTCCGTCAGGCCAAGCGCGGAGAGCATGGCCACCGCATTGGCGCGCGGCGCATTGGTGACGACAGCGGCCGGAACGCCCGCCCTGCCGGCCCAATCGAGCAACGCGCCGGCCCCCGCAACCGGCTTGAGCGCCGGGATCAGCGCGCGGAACCGGGCCTCTTTTTCGTCGGCCAGCGCCGCCTGATCCTGGGGCCGGTCGGGAAAGAGTTCCGCAAAGATCGCAGGGTTGGTGCGGCCCATGATCTCGCGCCGATAGGTTTCGGATGACAGCGGGCGGTCGGGGCCGAGGACCGCTTGAAACGCCTCAAGATGCAGGGGATCGCTGTCGGCCAGCGTGCCGTCGAGATCGAAAAGAAGGGCCGAAACCCTCATCCACCCGTGGCGACGCGACCCGCTTGGTGCCCGAACCCGTTCAAAAACTCAGCCGCTGCTGGGATGCCGCCCAAGGGGAAGATATGAACCTGCGCGATGCCAAAGCCGGGGTTTTTGGCCTTATGTGCCGCAAGGTCCGACAGGATGTCGGTGGGCGTGAACGGCAGCACCAGTTTGGTGAGGTCCGCGGCCCGGCGTTGCAGAACGCGGATCGAAGGGCCGACGCCGCATGCCATGGAGAATTTGATGAGAGTTTGCAGTTTGGCAGGTCCCGCGATTCCTATGTGCACCGGCAGATCGATGCCTTCGGCGGCCAGTCGGTCGACCCATGCGATGACGGGCTCTGCCTCGAAACAAAACTGCGTCGCCAGCGCCATGTCCGCATCCGTGCGCTCGGCGAACGCAGTTTTCCAGCGCAGCGCCTCCATCACAGCCCGGTCGCTGCCATCGGGTGCTATGTCTTTGTTGCCTTCGGGATGGCCCGCGACGTGAAGCCGGGTGAAGCCGGGGTTGGCAAAAAGGCCGGTTTCCATATGCTGCATGGAGTGGGCAAACGTGCCGCGGGGCTGCGCAACGCCGCCGGCCAGCACCAGGGCCTCTGTCACGCCGACATCGCGGTAGGCGGCAAGCCAAGCGTCCAATGTGGCCCGGTCGGGGATCGAGCGCGCGGGCACATGCGGCATCACCGGGAACCCTTCGTCCACAAGCCGCGCGGCGGTTGCGCGCATATCTTCGAACGGTGTGCCATCGATATGGGCCACGTAGACCCGCGTTCCCGCCGGCAGCAGCGTGCGAAAATCGTCGATCTAGGCCGCGGTTCGCGGCATCACTTCGATGGAGTCGCCCGACAAGAACGC
>CALCPC010000443.1 GCA_937900975.1 uncultured Paracoccaceae bacterium | reverse complement strand
GGTGGTGCCGCAGGTCGTCTTTAACCTTAGGGTGCTTTCGGACCGGTATTTTTCGACCCGCCCGTTGGTCGTGGGAAAACCGGAGGTGGTTTTGGGCATCCCGGTGCGCGTCGACCCCGACACGGTCGTCGGCGCGGACAGGCTGGTGAACACGATCGGGGCCTATGACCGGTATGGCGGCGATCTGATCGTGGTCGATTTTGGCACCGCGACCACGTTCGATATTGTCGGCGCGGATGGCGGCTATGAAGGCGGGGTGATCTCGCCCGGGGTCAATTTGTCCTTGCGTGCGCTGTCCGACGCCGCCGCCGCCTTGCCCTTTATCGACGTCACCCGCCCCGACCAAGTGGTGGGGCGCAACACCCGGGCCTGTATGCTATCGGGCATCTTTTGGGGGTATATCGGCTTGATCGAAGGGGTCTGCGCCCGCATCGCGGAGGAACGACAGCGGCGGATGAAGGTCATCGGCACGGGCGGTCTGTCGACGCTGTTTGACCAAGGAACGGATTTGTTCGACAAGATCGACGGAGATTTGACGATTCACGGGTTGGTGCTGATCCACGCCCGCAATAGAGAAGAACAGCATGAGCAGTGACGAAAAGCTGACCTACCTCGCGCTCGGTGGCGCAGGAGAGATCGGCATGAATATGTATCTCTACGGGTACGGCCCCGTTGGCGCGCAACGGTTCATTCTGGTCGACTGCGGTGTCACGTTTCCCGATATGGACAGGACACCGGGCGTCGATCTGATCATGGCCGATCCCGATTTCATCGCCCGCCGCGCCGACCGGTTGGAGGGGATCTTTATCACCCACGCGCATGAGGATCATGTCGGCGCGCTTGGGCTGTTGCGAGAGCGGTTGCCGGCGCCCGTCTTTGCGCGCGCCTTTACCGGCCTGATCGCGCGGCAAAAACTAGAACGGGCAGGGCAGGACCCGCGCGGCGTCACAACCGTGGGGCCGTGGCCCGAGACGGTCGCATGCGGTCCGTTTCGTGTGGGCTTCGTGCCGCTGTCGCATTCGATCCCCGAAGCCTCGGGTTTGGTGATCGAAACGCCCGCGGGCCGGGTCTTTCACACGGGCGATTTCAAGCTGGATCCATCGCCGCTGGTGGGCGAAGCGTGGGATCCCGCAGCGCTTGAGGCCATCGGCGACGCGGGCATCCGTGCGCTTGTCTGTGACAGCACCAATGTCTTCACCCCGACGCCCGGCCGGTCCGAGGCGTCGATTGTGGAGGATGTCACCGCGCTGATGCGGGACGCGAAGGGGATGGTGGTGGCGACCACCTTTGCCTCGAACATTGCGCGGCTAAAGACATTGGCGGAGGCCGCGCGCGACGCCGGTCGGTCGGTCTGTGTGGTCGGCCGGGCGATGCAGACGATGATCCAGAACGGCTTTTCGGCGGGCGTTTTGGCGGATTTTCCGCCGCTCGTCGATGTCAGAGACGCAACCGGTTTGCCGCGTGACACGCTCTTCGTGCTTGCCACCGGCAGCCAGGGGGAGCGGCGCGCAGCCAGCGCGCAGTTGGCAGGGGGCAGTTATCAAGGTCTGTCCCTGAAGCCCGGCGATACGTTTCTGTTTTCGTCCAAGACGATCCCGGGAAATGAGACCAGTGTCGCGGACATCCTGAACCAGCTTTCGCAAGCGGGCGTTCGGGTTATCGATGACAGCGACGGGCGGTATCACGTTTCGGGTCATGCGAACCGTCCCGACCTTGCCGCCGTGCACCGGTTGCTGCGCCCGGACACGGTGATCCCGATGCATGGCGAGCACCGCCATCTTACCGCCCATGCCGAATTGGCGCGCGATGGGGGATTTGACGCCGTTGTGGCGCCGAACGGCGCGATGGTCGATCTAACCGACACCAAGGCCACGGTTGTCGATCAGATCGAGACGGGCCGGGTCTATTCCGATGGTGGTCCGTTGATCGGCGCCTTGGATGGGATCGTTCGGGAGCGGCTGCGCATGGCGTTGCGCGGGCATGTGATTGTGTCGGTCATGCTGGAAGCGGACAGCAGCCCGATGGGCGGCGCGTGGGTTGAGACCGTTGGCTTGCCGGCGGCGCGGGATGGCGAAGCGCTGGGGCAGGTTCTTGAAGCGCGGCTTGAGGCGGTTCTGGACCAGGCGAACCGGAAGACGCTGGACGATGATGAGGCGCTAGAGCGGGCGCTTGTGAAAGCGGTCCATAGCGAGGCGCAAACCCAAGTGGGCAAGAAACCGGTTGTCACGGTGATGATCAACCGGTTCGATGCGGGCGTTTAGAGCATTTTCCGTTCAAAGCAGGTCAGTCATCATCAGAAAACGCGTTCAA
>CALCPC010000442.1 GCA_937900975.1 uncultured Paracoccaceae bacterium | reverse complement strand
ACCCGAACTCGCTTCAAGGTCAGATGGGCGCGTCCGATTTTGGCATCGGCAGCTCCGTCGGCACCGACAACTCCTTCCAGGCCAGCGGTGGCACGGCGACCAATGCCGAAGGCGCGCCGAACCTGTTGGGCTTTGGCGCCCGGTTCGGTCGGTTCAGTGCCGATGGCGTCGATACCACCGTGATCACGCTGCCGCTGAACTACACGATCCCCTTGGCCGATCCCCGCTATGCGATCATTTTCGACCTGCCGCTGACCTATGCTCAGACCGACGATCTGGACAGCTATGCGGCATCGATCGGTGTCGGTGTTCGGGTGCCGATCTTTGACAACTGGTACGTGACCCCGTCGGTCCGGGTGGGGGCGACCGGCTCTCTCGACCTCGGCTCGGCCGCAGTGCTCTACAGCGCGAGCGTTTCCTCCAACTTTACGGTGGAGCTTGGCGGGCTGGACTGGACCCTCGGCAACATGGTGTCCTATATCGCGACCGCGCCGCTGGACCTGCCGACAGGCGATTTCGACGCCGAATACGATTTGCAGAACTTCGTGACCCGCAACGGGTTGGAAGTGTCCGGCGGCACGGGGTTTGAGCTGTTTGGCAACCCGCTGACATGGGAATTGTCGGCCGTGAACACGCAGATCTTTGGCGACGACGTCTTTATCGACAATTACACGGATGTCGCGTTCTCGCTGGGGACGGAAGCGTCGGAAAACCGGCTTGCCTGGGACAGCCTGCGGCTGGGCGTGACCTACACCTTCGCCAACGAAGACTATGATGGGTTTCGCGTGAATTTCGGCTACAAGTTCTAAGCCCTGCTTTTTAGCCGTTCGCGAAAGCCCAGGATCCCATAACGCGGCCCGAAATCAAAGATTTCAACGCGTTATGGGATGCGCGGTGTCTCGGACATTTCACGATATGCCTGAGCGGGCGGGTTTGTCCAAGCGCGCCAAACCTGACGTATGGCACCGAAAAGGCCCCTTTCGCGGGGCCTTTTTTGCGGGTATCGGCTGGTTGGCAGGGCGGACGGCCAGGTGCCCCATCGGGCGGAGCCGCAAAAAAAGCCAAGTTTTCTAGGCGAAATAGTCGGCAAGGATCCGGCGATAGATCTCGGTTAGCTGCCGGATATCGCGGGTGGCGACGTTTTCGTCCACCGCATGCATCGTTTGCCCCACCAGCCCGCATTCCACGACCGGGCAATGATCCTTGATGAACCGCGCGTCAGAGGTTCCGCCGCTGGTCGACAAAACCGGGCGGCGGCCCGTCACCGCCGTGACTGCGTTTTGCACAAGATCAGACAGCGCGCCGGGCGGTGTTTGTAAGCTTTCGACCGAGATCTTCACAGCCACGGTCAATGCAACG
>CALCPC010000441.1 GCA_937900975.1 uncultured Paracoccaceae bacterium | reverse complement strand
CCCTATTGGCGGCCTGGGGGGGGGGGGCCCTCTGCGGCCGGGTGTCTACATTTCCCCAAACCCGCGCCCGGGGGCCCCCTCTTCTTCGGCGCCCCTTCACCGCGCGCAAGCGCCGCGACCGGGGTTCAATCCGATGAGGGGTCGGTGACGCCTGCGGTGCCGCGAAACCCGGTTGCCACCAAGAACTTTTCGGAACTGTCCGAGCGGCTGGCGGGGGGCTTCATATGAGTGGTCTTGGCAAAATGAGACTTCAGCAGGCGCAAAAGCTCCGCCTCCGCGCCGCCAGCCAGAACCTTGGCCACAAACGTGCCGCCCGGCTCTAGCACGTCGATGGCGAAGGTCGCCGCGGCCTCGACCACCGCCACGATGCGCAAATGATCGGTTTGCTTGTGGCCCGAGGCGGATGCGGCCATGTCGGACAGGACAACATCGGCCCGGCCGTCGAGCCAGCCTTTCACTGCGGTGTCGGCATCGGGTTCCAGAAAGTCGAGAACGTGAAACCCTGCCCCCTCCAGCGCCGCCATCTCCTGCAGGTCGATGCCAAGCACCCGGCCCCGGCGTTTGCCGGACCGACGGCCATCGGCGTTGACGCGGTCGACAGCCACCTGCGCCCAGCCGCCCGGGGCCGCGCCAAGATCGACCACCCGCGCACCGGGCACCAGGAACCGGTGCTTATCGTCGATGCCGATCAGCTTATAGGCCGCGCGCCCGCGATAACCGTCGCGCTTGGCCTGGGCCACGAATGGATCGTTCAGCTGGCGGTCCAGCCAGCGCGTCGAGGACAGTTTACGTCCCTTGGCCGGCTTTACCCGCACCCGAAGGTCGCGCTGTCCGCGGCCAGAGCTGCGCCGCTCAGTCATCGCTTGGGGCGGCCGTCAGCGCGCCGCTCGCATGCATCATGGAATACAGCATCCCCTCCCGCAGGCCGCGATCCGCGACGCCAAGCCGGTTGGTGGGCCAGATGCGCAGCAAGGTCTGCAGGATCGACGCGCCGGACATGATCAACTCTGCCCGGTCGCGTCCGATCGACGGGTCGGCCCGTCGCCCGCGCGCGCCTTGCGCCATCATGCGCGCGATCACCGTGTCGATCTGTGCATCCGTCATCGTGATCCCGTCGACCTTGCGCCGGGCATACCGCTTTAACCCCAGATGCGCCGCCGCCACCGTCGTCACCGTGCCGGAGGTGCCGATCATTTGGAAACCCTTGACCGTGTCCAGAAGCTCTGGCGTCTCATAGGGGCCAAAGGCGGCCAACTGTTCCTCAAAATACCAGGACATGAGGGCGAAACGCGCGCTCTCATCCTCCACATCATGAAACCGCTCGTGCAGCGTCGCGACGCCCAGGGGGACAGAGATAAAGTCGACCAGCCGCGCCTCGTCGGGGGGTGTCGCGCCGTTTTGCTGCGCCATCTTCAACCGCATGACGGCGGCGGCGCGCCGCTCTGGCGCGACATCCGTGACGTCGATCCAGACAAGCTCGGTCGAGCCGCCGCCGATGTCGAACACCAACACATGCTCCGCACTCCGCGCGACCAGCGGCGCACAGGATATCACCGCAAGCCGCGCTTCCTCCGACGCGGGGATCAGTTCCAGTCGCAGCCCCGTCCGCCGCGCAACCTGATCCAGAAATTGCCGCCCGTTGCGCGCCCGCCGGCAGGCTTCTGTCGCAACGAAGCGCGAGTGCTGAACGTCGAGCTTTTTCAGCTTTGTTGCGCAGACCTGCAGCGCGCGGATCGTGCGTTCCGCCGATGGGCGGGACAAAGCGCCCGTGCGTTCCAGATCGACGCCAAGCCGGACCGATTTGGCGAACGCATCCACAATCCGAAACTGCGATCCCTCAGGCCGTGCTATCAGCATACGGCACGAGTTCGTGCCGAGATCGAGCGCAGCGTAAAGCGCACCCGGGGATTGCGCAGGCGGACGACCCCCGCGTTTCCGGGGGCGTATTATGCTTTCCTGCGCAGAAAAGGAGGGATCCTGCGCCATGTCTTACGACCAATTCGGACCGGGCCCCATCGGCCCGGTGTTTAACAAGACGCTACATCAAGCCGTCACATTGGCGCAAGCGATCAGGCCGCCCCTTGGCCCATTGCCTCAGACAATTGGGCCGGGACAAAGCCAATTGCCCTACAGACGTCATATGTGAGGTCGGGCTTGTTGAGTGTGTAGAAATGAAGATGCTCGACCCCTTCCGACAACAGCGTGTCGCATTGCTCGCTGGCAATCGCCGTGGCCAACAAGGCGGCGTCCGCCTCGGTCTTGGCGCGCGCGAAGGCGTCGTGCATCCAGCCGGGCACGGATGTGCCGCAGGCGGCGGCAAAGCGCACCATCTTGGCAAAGTCCTCGACAGGCAGGATCCCGGGCTGGATCGGGATATCGATCCCCGCGGCGGCCACACGGTCGCGAAAGCGCAGGAAAAGCTCCGTGTCGAAAAAGAACTGCGTCAGGGCAGAGCGCGCGCCGGCCGCCACCTTGGTTTTCAGTGCGGTGATGTCATCGGCGTCGGTTTTGGCCTCTGGGTGACGCTCGGGATAGGCCGCGACGGTCACGTCGAAGCCCTGCGCCGTCAACGCGGCGACAAGCTCCGCCGCTGTGGCGAACCCTTGGGGATGGGGGGTGAAATGCCCGGTGTCTTTAGGGGCATCGCCGCGCAGCGCCACGATGCGTCGAACGCCAGCGGCCGCATAGTCCCGCGCGACACCCAGCGTATCCTCCCGTGTCGCATCGACACAGGTCAGGTGCCCCGCAACCGACAGGCGCGCACGGTCGCGGATCGTCTTGATCGCCGCCTTCGTGCGGTCGCGCGTCGTGCCGCCAGCGCCGTAGGTCACCGAGACATAGCTCGGTGAAAGCGGCGCCAAACGCTCAACCGAGCGCCAAAGTTGCGCAGCAGCAGCAGGGGTTTTCGGGGGAAAAAACTCGAAAGAGAGGCCGCGCCGGGGCGCGCCGTCTTGGGCGAGATGGGGCATGTCGGTTCCTACCGTCAAAGCAATATGTAGCGACAACATACCTCACAGCCCCGAAAACGGGAAGGTGAAATCTTTGCGAGGCGTTTCTTTTTGGTTGACCGGCGCCCTTCGCCCGGGCCACGTGCCCAAAGATCGCGCGGCAGACTGGCCGCAAAACTCCTGGGGAGGGAGATATGCCGGCTGTCACCATCGTTTATTGGCGCGATATCCCCGCGCAGGTCATCGTTGGGCGCGGACGGTCCGGGGCCAAGGCGGCCTTGCCAGAGCGGTTTGAGCAAGCCATCGACCGTTGCGCGATGAAAATTGGCGCCAAGGACGCGGATGCTTACCTAGCGGAATGGCGGAAAGCCGAGCCCTTCGATGTCGAGGGGGAGCCAAAGGATGTCGCAAAGCGGGAAGTAGACCGGCTTGAGCTGGCGTATCCAGGGGAAAAGCTGCGGGCGCTGCTCGCCAACGAGGGCTGGGCCGAAGCGCCGGCCGACAGTCTCTGCCCGGTCCGCATCG
>CALCPC010000440.1 GCA_937900975.1 uncultured Paracoccaceae bacterium | reverse complement strand
CCGGCTGGTGTCCGTGCTGGTCCGACAAATGTGCCAGGCCTATCCCGAACTCTCCCGTGCGCAGGCCCTGATTGAGGAGACGCGGCGGATGGAGGAGACGCGCTTTAAACAGACGCTCGACCGCGGTCTTGGGCTGTTGGACGCCGAATTGGGCGCATTGGACGCGGGGGCGGCGCTGCCCGGCGCGGCGGCCTTCAAGCTTTACGACACTTACGGGTTCCCGCTCGATCTAACGCAGGACGCGCTGCGCGAGCGGGGATACAGCGTCGATGTCGCGGGTTTCGATGCCGCGATGGCGGCGCAAAAGGCGAAGGCGCGCGCGGCTTGGGCGGGGTCCGGCGACACCGCGGACGACACGGTTTTCCTCGATTTGGCAGAGCGGTTCGGCCCGACAGAATTCCTTGGCTATGAAACCGAGACGGCCGAGGGGCAGATCCTGGCGCTGGTCAGCGACGGCGTTGACCAGCCGCGGGCGGGTGTGGGCGCGACGGTCGAGATCGTGCTCAACCAAACGCCGTTTTACGCCGAAAGCGGCGGCCAGGTGGGCGACACCGGCACGCTGCGAACCGAAAGCGGGGCGGCAGAAATTCGCGATTGCCGGAAGAAGGCCGGGCTTTTCGTACATATGGCTGAGGTTGTTTCGGGGGAGATCGCGGTTGATGCGGCGGCGCAATTGACCGTGGATCATGCCCGGCGCAGCGCCGTGCGCGCCAACCATTCGGCGACGCATTTGGTGCATGAAGCGCTCCGCCGTGCGCTGGGGCCCCATGTCGCGCAGCGCGGTTCGCTCAACGCGCCGGACAGGCTTCGCTTTGACTATGCGCACACCAAGGCGCTATCGCCGGCCGAGATTGCGGCGGTCGAGGCGGCGGTCAACGCGATGATCCGCCAGAACAGCCCGGTCGAGACCCGCGTGATGACACCGGCTGAGGCCGAGGCGCAGGGCGCGCGCGCCCTCTTTGGTGAGAAATATGGGGATGAGGTGCGCGTGGTCTCGATGGGACGCACCGCCGAGGGCGGCGTCGGCGCCAGCGGTGACGTCTATTCGTTGGAGCTGTGCGGCGGCACCCATGTCGCGCGGACCGGCGATATCGGCCTTTTCGCCATGGTCTCGGAAACCTCGTCATCGGCTGGCGTCAGGCGGGTTGAGGCTGTGACGGGCGCCGAGGCTGTGCGGCTTTTGCGCAGCCGCGACGCCACGCTTTTGGCGGTTGAGGCCGCGTTGAAAACACAAGGGGATGAGGTGCCCGACCGCATCCGCACCCTGTTGGAGGAGCGTCGCGCGTTGCAGGGCGAAGTGGCCGATTTGAAAAAAGCACTCGCCCTCGCCGGCGGTCCGGCGGAGGTGGCGGCGCGCGATATCGGCGGCGTGCCGTTTCTGTCGCAAGTCCTCAGCGGAGTTTCGGCAAAGGATCTGCGCGGCCTCATCGATGCCCACAAGGCGCGGCTCGGCGCGGGCGCGGTGCTTTTGATCGCCGACACCGGCGGCAAGGCCGCGATTGCCGCCGGCGCGACGCCCGATCTGCCGGGGCGCATGTCCGCCGTCGATTTGGCGCGCGCGGCGGCCGAACCGCTGGGCGGCAAGGGCGGCGGCGGGCGGCCCGACATGGCGCAGGCCGGCGGCAACGACCCAGCCCGCGCCGAGGAGGCCGTCGCGGCAGCCGAGCGCCACCGCGCCGCCGGCGGGGGAGGCGCACATGGGCAGCGACCCGGCCTCCGTGACGGCAAGCCGGTCGCGCCGAAACGCCCGTATCTGCATCGTGCTGTGCCTTGCCATGGCGGTGTCGCTGG
>CALCPC010000439.1 GCA_937900975.1 uncultured Paracoccaceae bacterium | reverse complement strand
AACCGGACAACGGGGCTGCGCGTTTCGGCGCCCGGACGGTTAGAATATCGGTCCGTCGATTCCATGGTGAACCCCTACCTGATGGCCGCGACGCATTTGGCCGCGATGGATGACGGGCTCGACAACAATCTCGACCCCGGCGCGCCGGAAGAACGCAACATCTATGAGGCGATGGCCGAGGGCAAGAAGGTGCGCAAACTGCCGATGTCGCTGGGCGAGGCTTTGGACCATCTGGCGGGCAGCGCGGTCGTCAAAAAGGGCCTTCCCGGCGAAATGTACCGCCTTTACGACGAATACAAACGCGACGAGTTCGCGCGCTTCATGTCCACCGTGACCGAATGGGACAATGAGATGTATATGGAGTGTCTGCCCTAACGGCGATCCGCATCGCCCCCACCGGGACGGTGCCCCACCAAAGCCGGGCGCCGAGGCCCCAAAGGAAGGAGCGGTCCATGCTTAGCCAAGAGACGCTGCCCCTGGAGGCGGCGCCCTTTCTCGATATCGCGAACCCCGAAACCTCGGTGCGGGCGCCGGCCGTGCGGGCCGCGCGGGCAGCCAGTTGGTATGCCCGCACGCCCTATGGCCTGGCCATCTTGCGGTATGAGGAGATGGGCCAGCTTTTGATCCACAAAAGCCTGCGTCAGGGCAGCCATGCCTGGCCGGACCACAATGGCGTCGGGGCGGGCCACTTTGCCGACTGGTGGCGCAACACGATTCTGGTGACCGAGGGGATGGATCATCGCCGGCTGCGCCGCTTTGTGAACCCCGCCTTCAGTCCCAAAACCGTGCGCACCCTGATGCCGGATTTTGAGCGTATTACCCATGCGCTTATCGATGCCTTCATCGACCGGGGCACCTGCGATTTCATGAGCGATTTCGCAGATCCCTATTCCGGCCGGGTTTTGACGCTGCTGCTGGGCCTGCCTGAGGAGATGGGCGGCAGGATCCTGCGCCTCGCCGCCGATATGGGACTTGCGCTGGGTGTAACCTACAAAGAGCGTCTGGCCACCATCGAGGCCGCCACGGAAGAGATGTACGCGCTGGTCGAGGAGGTGTTGGCCGCGCGCCAGGCCAAGCCCGGCACGGACATCCTGTCGATCATGGTCAATGCCTCCGACGATGGTGACCGCCTCAGCCATGAAGAGCTGCTGAACATGGGCGTCATGCTGGTTTTTGCGGGCGTCGACACCACACGCAACCAGCTGGGTCTTGGCCTGTCGATGTTCCTCGACCACCCCGCGCAATGGGAGGCGCTGGCCGCGGATCCCAGCCTCGACATGGCCGCCTCGAACGAATGTATGCGGATGCGCCCCACCATCACCTGGGTCACGCGGGAGGCGATTGAGGATTTTGAGTTTCAGGGGCTCGCCATCGCCAAGGGCACGACGCTGCATCTCTTTTCCGAAAGCGCCGGCACAGATCCCGAAACCTTCGCCGATGCGCCCTTCGACATCACCGTGGAGCGAAAGCGAAACTACGGGTTCGGCGGCGGCATCCATGTCTGCCTCGGCCAGATTGTGGCCCGCAACGACATGGCCGTGGCTTATCGGCTTTTATCGCAGCGGCTGACGGACATTCGCGCCGGCGGTCCGGCGCAGTACCTGCCCGACAGCGGCAACACCGGGCCGGTCAGCCTACCGCTCGCCTTTACGGCGCGCGAACGATGACGCGGGGCTAGGGCACCAGGACATGCGGCGCGCGGCCCTCAGTCAGGATCCCCACAAGCTTCGCGAGCAGGCGGAAAAGAACCTGGAGCTTGCCATCGGGCGGGAGGTGCGCGCCTTTCGCCATCAGCAGGCGATGACCGTGGCCGAGCTTGCCAACCGCACCGGGCTGTCGATGGGGATGCTGTCGAAGATCGAGAACGGCAACACCTCTGCCTCGCTGACCACGCTTCAGACCCTGGCCAATGCACTCAGCGTGCCGCTGACCGCGTTTTTTCGGCGCTATGAGGAAAACCGAGAGGCCGTCCACGTCAAATCCGGCGAAGCCGTGGAGATCGAGCGCGCCGGCACCCGCGCGGGGCATCAATACAACCTGCTCGGCCATCTCGGCTCGAACGCCAGCGGTGTGATGATGGAGCCCTATCTGATCACGCTGACCACCGCATCCGACATCTTCCCGACCTTCCAGCACGAGGGCATCGAAATCCTCTATATGCTTGAAGGCGAGGTGCTTTACCGCCACGGTGAAAGCCGTCACCACCTCCGCCCCGGCGACAGCCTGATGTTCGACGCCGACGCGCCCCACGGCCCGGATGAGTTGATCGCCCTGCCCGCGCGCTTTCTGTCGATCATCTGTTATCTGCAATAAGCCGGGGTAAAAATTATCACTGGTAAGAAAGTTTCTTTCCTGTAGAAATAGTGGCAGGGAAAAAAGGGAAGGCGCGGCGGATGTGTGGGATCGTCGGATTGTTCCTAAAGGATCAGGCGTTGGAGCCGCGGCTTGGCGCGATGCTTGCCGATATGCTGGTGACGATGAGCGACCGCGGCCCCGACAGCGCGGGCATCGCCGTTTACGGCAGCGCCGAGCCGGGGCTGAAGGTGACACTGCAATCGACGGCGCCCGAAACGGATTTCGACGCCCTAAAGGCGGCGCTGACGGCAGAGGGGCATCCCTGTGATTTTACCCGCAAGGACACCCACGCGATTTTCAGTTTCGAGACGCCCTGCCTAGACCGGCTGCGTGAACTGCTTGCCGGCGGGTTTCCCAGCCTGACGCTGATGAGCCAGGGCGAGGCCATTGAAATCTTCAAGGAGGTCGGGCTGCCCCGCGACGTGGTCGCGCGCTTTGGCATTGGCGAGATGGCGGGCACGCACGGGGTCGGTCACACGCGCCTGGCCACAGAATCGGCCGTGACCACAAATGGCGCGCATCCCTTTTCGACCGGTGCCGATCAGTGCCTGGTCCACAATGGATCCTTGTCCAACCACAACAATTTGCGCCGCACGCTTGCCCGCGATGGGATCACGTTCGAGACCGAGAACGACAGCGAAGTCGCCGCCGCCTATCTTACCCACAAGATGCAGGCGGGCGCCAATCTGGGCGCGGCACTTGAGGCAGGGCTCGACGATCTTGATGGGTTTTACACCTTTGTCGTCGGCACCAAGGACGGTTTCGGCGTGCTCCGCGATCCGATTGCGTGCAAACCCGCCGTTCTGGCCGAAACCGAGCAATACGTGGCCTTCGGGTCTGAATACCGCGCGTTCGTTGGCCTGCCAGGCATCGACACCGCGCGGATTTGGGAGCCTGAGCCCGCGACCGTCTATTTTTGGGAGCGGTGATGCAGACCATCGATCTGAGCCAGGAAAGCCTTCGCGATCTTAACAAAACCTTGCAGTCACAACCGCCCGACACCAACCAAACCGCTTGGGAAGTGCTCAATCCGAAGGGGAGCCACGCGCTGGCCGTCGGGCTGGACGCGCCGATCACGGTGACGGTGCGGGGGTCGACGGGCTATTATTGCGCGGGCATGAACAAACAGGCGACCGTGATTGTCGAGGGCAATGCCGGGCCGGGGGTTGCCGAGAATATGATGTCGGGCACCGTGGTCATCGAGGGCGATGCCAGCCAATACGCCGGTGCCACCGGGCGCGGTGGGCTGCTGGTGGTAAAGGGCAAGGCGTCGTCGCGCTGCGGCATATCCATGAAGGGGATCGACATCGTCGTGCATCAGGATATCGGCCACATGTCGGCCTTCATGGCGCAAAAGGGCAATCTGGTCGTCCTAGGCGACGCGGGCGATGCGCTGGGCGACAGCTTGTATGAGGCGCAGATCTTCGTGCGCGGCGCGGTCAAATCGCTGGGCGCGGACTGTATCGAGAAAGAAATGCGCGCCGAACATTTCAGCCTTCTCTCCGATCTTCTGGAGAAGGCCGGCGCCGATGCCCGCCCCGATGAGTTTCGCCGCTATGGCTCGGCCCGGAAACTCTATACCTTCGACATCGACAACGCCGACGCCTATTGAGGTTTTGATGAAAGACACGCCCGAAGGCGGCCCCCCGCGCACCGAACCCCGGCAAAGCTGGACGTTTTCAAACGCCGTGAATGCCGAGATCCGCCGCGCCGCCGCGACCGGTATCTACGACATCCGCGGTGGCGGCGCGAAACGGCGGCTGCCGCATTTCGACGACCTCCTGTTCCTCGGCGCCTCCATGTCGCGCTATCCCCTGGAAGGCTACCGCGAAAGCTGCGGCACTGGCGTCACGCTCGGCACTCGCTTTGCTGAAAACCCGATTGAGCTGGCCATCCCGATCACCATCGCGGGCATGAGCTTTGGCTCTCTGTCCGGCCCGGCGAAGGAGGCCCTGGGACGCGGCGCGACCGCCTCTGGCACGTCGACCACCACCGGCGATGGCGGCATGCCAGAGGAAGAGCGCGGCCATTCGCAAACGCTGGTCTACCGATACCAGCCCTCGCGCTATGGCATGAACCCCGACGATCTGCGCCGCGCCGATGCGATTGAAGTTGTGGTCGGACAAGGTGCGAAACCCGGCGGCGGCGGTATGCTGCTTGGCCAAAAGATCGACGCGCGCGTGGCCGCAATGCGCGATCTGCCCGAGGGGGTCGACCAACGCTCCGCCTGTCGCCACCCCGACTGGACGGGGCCCGACGATCTGGAAATCAAGATCCTGGAATTGCGGGAAATCACCGGCTGGAAAGTGCCGATCTATATCAAGGTCGGCGGTGCGCGGCCCTATTTCGACACGGCGTTGGCCGTCAAGGCCGGCGCCGATGTGGTCGTGCTGGACGGGATGCAGGGCGGCACGGCGGCCACGCAGGATGTGTTTATCGAAAACGTCGGCCTGCCGACGCTCGCCTGTATCCGCCCTGCGGTGAAGGCGCTGCAGGACCTCGGCATGCATCGCAAAGTGCAACTTGTCGTCTCGGGCGGGATCCGGACCGGGGCGGATGTGGCCAAAGCCTTGGCGCTGGGCGCCGATGCGGTGTCGATTGGCACGGCGGCGCTGGTGGCGCTTGGCGACAACGATCCGAAATGGGAGGCGGAGTATCAGGCGCTCGGAACCACTGCGGGCGCCTATGACGATTGGCATGAGGGGCGCGACCCCGCGGGGATCTCAACCCAGGATCCCGCATTGATGGCGCGACTCGATCCCGTTGCCGCCGGCCGGCGGCGCAGCAACTACCTCAAGGTCCTGACGCTGGAATGCCAGACGCTGGCCCGCGCCTGCGGCCATAATCATGTGAACAACCTAGAGCCTGAGGATCTGTGCGCATTGACGGTGGAGGCCGCGGCGATGGCCGGCGTTCCGCTTGCCGGCACAGACTG
>CALCPC010000438.1 GCA_937900975.1 uncultured Paracoccaceae bacterium | reverse complement strand
CATGGCCTACACGTTCCACAATATCGCCGTCGGTCTGCGCGATCTCGGCATGTCGATGGCGCCTGCCAACGCGTTCCAAACGCTGCTGGGGATCGAGACGCTGTCCCTTCGGATGCGCGCCCATGTCGACAACGCGCTCAAGATCGCGTCCTGGCTTGAAAGCGACCCCCGCATCGCCACGGTATCCTATGCCGGTCTGCCGTCCTCGCCTTATGCTGAGCGGGTAAAAACGCTCTACCCAAAGGGCGCCGGTGCGCTGTTCACATTTGCCGTCAAAGGCGGGTATGAGGCGTGTGTTAAGCTGGTCGACGCGGTGGAGCTGTTCAGCCACGTCGCCAACCTCGGCGATACGCGCTCTCTGATCATCCACTCGGCATCGACCACCCACCGTCAGCTGACCGAGGCGCAGCAAATCGCAGCCGGCGCCGGCCCCGATGTCGTCCGGGTCTCAATCGGGATCGAAGACCCCGCCGATCTGATCCGAGACCTCGATCAAGCGCTTGCCAAGGCCGTGGCCTAGGGCGTTTCGCGACAGACCCGCTGCCATCTCGGGCGCGGGCGCGGCTGGCGGCGGGGCAAGAAATCCGGTCGCCGGCCAAGGCCGGACGCCAAAAGCGAGCGTAACGCGCCAGGGTTCTGCGGACATGGACCCCTGACTGGCGTCGGGGACCGTGTCGGTGTATACTCAAAACCTGGGCCGCCAACACGGGGCAGCCACTAGATAGGGTTAAGTCGGTTTTGGATGCGTCGCTGCCCCCCCTAACAGACCGCGCGGGCACGCCCGGCTATGCGCTTGACCTGTCGCAAGAGGGCGTTGGTCTCTACGCCTTTGACAGCGCGGGCTGGCACCATCTTCAGACGCTCCCGCTGCAGATCGGCACCGTTGCGCGCAGTATGGCAGCACTTCACGCTTGCACAGGCGCGGCGGCGGGGACCTTCGCGCTGGTCGAGGTCTGGCTTCCAAGCGCCGAGATCACACCAAGTCGCGCCGATCTAAGCGACCCCGTGGATCGCGAAGACCGCCGCCGCGCCGCCTACGCCGATCATCCGGTGCCCTTTGACGATCTTGTGATCGCCGAAGGCGGCCTGGCCGACGGTCTTACCCTGCTCGCCGCCGTGCCACGACAGGTCTTGGATGAGGCGGAAGCCTTCCTTGCCACGCACAGCTTTGCTGTCGCGGCCTTTCGGGCCGAAGCACCGGCGGGGTTCGGAAGCGCGCCTGCCTTTCCCGCAGCGCTCGCCCGCACGGTCGCGCCCGCGCGTCGGGGCGGCGGCATCGCTGCCTTGGTCGCGGCGCGGCTTGGTTGGATGGTCCCCGGCACCATGATCGCGGCGGCGGCGCTGGTCATGGCGGTTGGGCTGATGCTGAGCGGCCCGCTTTTCGGCCCCCGCGATGCCGCCGGGCTGCCCTACCGG
>CALCPC010000437.1 GCA_937900975.1 uncultured Paracoccaceae bacterium | reverse complement strand
AACCCCTACCGACCAACCCGCGCGCTGGCGGCGGCAAGACCGGCCAGCGCGCCGGGCACCGTCACCGCCCGGGCGCCCCGGACATTCGCGCGATCGACCACGCCTGGAAAGCCCATGATCGACATCGGCACAGCGGGGTCGAGCGGGTAGTCCGCGCCCGAGATCGCCGCCGGCAGCGTGCCCTGGAAATCAAGCTGCGCAGGCTTGCCGCCGATCCAGATCACCGCATAGCCCGACCCGCCCAAACCGCACATCCAAGGCTCTACACCGCCCAGCGCGAAGGCCGCCGCGACAGCCGCGTCAACCGCGTTGCCGCCCGCCTCCAGCATCGCGGCACCCGCGCGCGCCGCGACCACATTTTGCGCGGCCACCATGCCGCCCTGCCCCGAAACGGCGGTTTTGGTCACGGTCCATTGTTCAAGATCTGCGTTCATCCGCCCCCCCACGCTTTGCTTGCGAATCCCACGTCCCGCTTTCAAAACTAGGGTATGAGCCCTGCCCCGCCCCTCAACCAGCCCGAATTTCCTGTTCGCCCCGACCGGCCACTGCCGCGCAAGACCGAGGTTTTGGTGATCGGGGGCGGTATCGCGGGGGTCGCGGCGGCGCTGACGCTGGCCGATTTGGGGGTTCCGGTCGTGCTCTGCGAAAAAGGGCGCATCGCGGGCGAGCAATCGTCTCGCAATTGGGGATGGATCCGGATGCAGGGCCGCGATGCGCGGGAGATCCCCCTGATGTTGGAGGCGCAGGCGCTTTGGCGCAGTTTCGGCGCGCGCACCGGCACGGCGCTTGGCCTCCGCCAGGCGGGGGTGGCCTATTTGGCCGAAACGGCAGAGGAGATGGCAGCCCACGAAGCCTGGCTCAACACCGCTTCCGCCTACCAGCTCGCCACCCGCGCGTTGTCGCCGGCGGCGGCGGATGACCATGTGGGCCAGGACGCGCGCCGCTTCCTAGGCGGGATCTTCACGCCGACCGACATGCACGCCTGCCCCGAGACGGCGGTGCCCGCGTTGGCGCGCCTCGCCTCTGAGACCGGGGCTGCGATCTTTGAGCACACGGCCGTGCGCCGGTTTGAGCGGAGCGCGGGACGGATCACCGGCGTGGTCACGGAACACGGGTCCATCGCGTGCAACGCCGTCATCCTGGCCGGCGGCGCCTGGTGTCGGCCATTTTTAGAGAACGAGGGTCAAGCGCTTGCCCAACTTGCGGTCCGCAGCCAGGCCCTGCGCACCGGGCCCGCGCCGGGCGTGGCGGCGGGGCCGGTCGGCACCAGGCGCGCCGCGATCCGGCCGCGCCAGGACGGCAGCTTTACCGTGGGGCGGACGGGGGCCGCGCGGTTCGATCTGATCCCCGCGGCCTTTGCCCATGCGCGGCACTTTCTGCCGATGGCCCGGGCCAACTGGCGGATCCTGAAGCTCCGCTTCGGGCCGGAGTTTTTTGGCGCCCTCGGGCGCAACCGTTGGCGCGCCGATCAGATGAGCCCGTTTGAGACAACCCGCATGTTCTCGCCGCCCCCCGACAAAGCGCTGGCCGCCGCGGTCCTTGCCGCCACGGGCGCGGTCTACCCGCAACTCCAAGGCGCGGAGGCGCGGGCGGTCTGGGGCGGGATGATCGACGTCACACCAGATGAGGTGCCCGCCATCGGTCCGGTGGCCGGCCTTGCCAATGTAACGCTCGCCACGGGGCTATCCGGCCACGGGTTCGGCCTGGGCCCCGGCGTCGGCCAACTGGCCGCACACCTTGCGCTGGGGCATGCGCCGTTGGTTGATCCGGCCCCGTTTGCGCCAAGCCGGTTCGCCGCCTGACCCGACCGCGACCCAGACTCAGACCGCCCCCCAGCGAGCCCCCGTCCGCGATCAGCGCAACGGATAGCCGATGGTCAGAAGCGCCGCGCGGATTTCGTCCAGAATGGCCGGGTCGTCGATGGTCGCGGGCATCTTGAAATCCTGGCCATCGGCGATCTTGGCCATCGTCGCACGCAGGATCTTGCCAGAGCGTGTCTTCGGCAAACGCTCAACCACACAGGCCAGTTTAAACGCCGCGACCGGGCCGATTTGCCCGCGCACCTCGGCCACGGCCTCCCGCACCACATCGTCATGGTTGCGGCTGACACCGTTGTTGAGGCACAAAAACCCCATCGGAAGCTGGCCTTTCAGCGCATCGGCGACGCCGATCACCGCGCATTCCGCGACATCGGGCAGGGCTGCCAGAACCTCCTCCATCGCGCCGGTAGAGAGCCTGTGCCCCGCCACGTTGATCACATCGTCGGTGCGGGCCATGATGTAGAGATACCCGTCCTCATCGATGATCCCTGCGTCGCCGGTTTCGTAATAGCCCGGAAACGTGCTGAGATAGGATTTGCGAAACCGCGCCTCGGCCTGCCACAAGCCCGACAGCGTGCCGGGTGGAAGCGGCAATTTGATCGCGATGGCGCCCAGTGTGCCCGCCGGGACGGGCTGGCCGTCTTCCCCCAAAACCTGCACG
>CALCPC010000436.1 GCA_937900975.1 uncultured Paracoccaceae bacterium | reverse complement strand
GGCTACGATCACGATCTGTTTGTCTCTGCCCAACACGCGATCCTGCTCAGCGACTGGCGCGCTGAACTGCTCTTTGGCCAGGACGAAGTGCTGGTGCGGGCCAAGGACCTGCTGGGCATGGACGGTGTCTATCGCCAGACCGGCGGGCTGATCACCTATTGCCACGTGCTGATGGACCGGCACCACGTCGTCCGCGCGCACGGTGTCTGGAGCGAAACGCTCTATCCCGGAACAGTGGCGCTGGAGGCCGTCAGCCCCGCCGCGCTTGCGGAAATTGCAGCACTCTTTCCCGACATTACCGCTTACGGACCCACAGCCGCCCCCTGCCTGCGCGGGTCCGCGGCGCGCGCGCTCGCGGCCTAAATCGCGACCCCGCGACGCCCCGCCAGATCACAGAAATACTGCCACGCCACCCGGCCCGACCGCGACCCGCGCGTCGCCTGCCACTCGATGGCCTCGGCCCACAGCGTGTCGTCGTCAATGGGGACCCCATAGGCCGCGCAATAGCCCCGGATCATCGCCAGATACTGGTCCTGATCGCAGGCGTGAAAGCCCAGCCACAGCCCGAACCGATCCGACAGTGACACCTTTTCCTCGACCGCCTCGGACGGGTTGATCGCCGTGCTGCGCTCGTTCTCGATCATGTCGCGGGGCATCAGGTGCCGCCGGTTCGACGTGGCATAGAGAATCGCATTGTCCGGCCGCCCCTCGATCCCGCCATCCAACACCGCCTTGAGCGATTTGTAGTGCTGGTCGTCATGGCCGAAGCTCAGATCGTCGCAAAAAAGGACAAAGCGCGCGTCCGGTGCCTGCCGCAGCACGTTCAGCAGCCGGCCCACCGACGGCAGGTCCTCTCGGTGCAGTTCCACGATCTTCAGCTGTGTAAATTCCGCCTCAAGAAACCCATGTACCGCCTTGACAAGGCTGGATTTACCCATGCCCCGCGCGCCCCACAACAGCGCGTTGTTGGCGGGCAACCCCTTGGCGAATTGCTGCGTGTTGGCGAGCAGCGTGTCACGCGACCGCTCCACCCCGAGCAGCAGATCCAGCGGGATACGGGACACCGCCTGCACCGGCTCCAGCCGGTCCGGCCCCGTCTGCCAAACAAAGGCGCTGGCCGACCCGAAATCCGGTGCGGCCAGCGGCGCGGGCGCCATCCGCTCCAACGCTTCGGCAATCCGCTCCATCGGGTCGTTGATCATGCCGCCGTGCAACATCACTTGGCGTCTTCTTCGGGGGCTTCGCCAAAGTCGTCTTCGTCGTCGAAATAGCCCTCTTCGCGCAGCTTGGCGTCGCGCTTCTTCTCCACCCGTTTGACCAGCTGGATCGACACCTCATAAAGCCCGTAGACCACGACAAACAGGATCCCTTGCGTGATCACATCCGGCGGTGTGACCAGCGCGGCCAGCACCAGAATGCCCACAACCGCGTATTTGCGCACATTGCCCAGCCCTTCGGCACTGCCCAGCCCGGCCTTGCCCATCAGCGTGAGCAGCACGGGC
>CALCPC010000435.1 GCA_937900975.1 uncultured Paracoccaceae bacterium | reverse complement strand
CCAAAAACAAACGCCCCAAAACAATTGCTGGGCCCTCGAACAGAGCGCCCCGGCAAATCGGGCGCCGACAGCCCAGCGGCCCGCCGCGACCCGCGGACCCGGCCCGGCGTTGACTTTGCCCCTTGACCGTCCCCGGCCTTTTGCAGACCCATGTCCAAAAGCAGGAGGCAAAGGGTATGGAGGCCGATTACGTCATCGTGGGCGCAGGCTCAGCCGGCTGCGCGCTGGCTTACCGTCTGTCCGAGGCCGGGCACAGCGTCCTTGTGATCGAACACGGTGGCAGCGATGCCGGCCCTCTGATCCAGATGCCCGCGGCGCTGAGTTATCCGATGAACATGGCGCGTTATGACTGGGGCTACCGCTCAGAGCCGGAGCCGCATCTCGGCGGGCGGCGGCTGGCCACGCCGCGCGGCAAGGTGATCGGCGGCTCCTCCTCGATCAACGGCATGGTCTATGTGCGGGGACATGCACGCGACTACGATCATTGGGCCGAGGCGGGGGCCACGGGTTGGGCCTACGCCGATGTGCTGCCCTATTTCAAACGGATGGAGACCTGGCACGATGGCGGGCATGGCGGCGACGCCAGTTGGCGCGGCACCGACGGCCCGCTGCTTGTCACGCGCGGCCCCCGCGCGAACCCGCTATTCGAGGCGTTTGTCGCCGCGGGGCGCGAGGCCGGCTATCCGGTGACCGGCGACTACAACGGCCACCAGCAGGAAGGGTTCGGCCCGATGGAGCAAACGGTCTGGAAGGGCCGGCGCTGGTCCACGGCGAACGCCTATCTGAGGCCTGCGCTCAAACGCCCAAACTGCGGTCTTGTGCGCGCCTTCGCCCGCCGTGTCGTCTTGGACGAGGGCCGCGCGCGGGGGGTGGAGGTGACGCGCGGCGGCCGCAGGCAAGTGATCGCAGCGCGGGCCGAGGTGATCCTGGCGGCGTCGTCGCTTAACTCGCCCAAGCTCCTGATGCTGTCGGGGATCGGGCCGGGCGCGCATCTTTCTGACCACGGGATCCCCGTGCTGGCCGACCGACCGGGTGTCGGCGGCAACCTTCAGGACCATCTGGAGGTCTATGTCCAGATGGCCGCGCGCCAGCCGATCACGCTTTACAAACACTGGAACCTTCTCAGCAAAGCCCGGATCGGCGCAGAGTGGTTGTTGACCAAAAAGGGCCTTGGCGCCTCAAACCAATTTGAAAGCGCGGGTTTTATCCGCAGCCGTGCGGGCGTCGAATATCCCGATATTCAGTACCATTTTCTGCCCATCGCCGTGCGCTATGACGGGCAGGCGGCGGCGGAGGGGCATGGGTTTCAGGCCCATGTCGGCCCGATGCGCGCGGCGTCGCGCGGGCGCGTCTCGCTGGCCTCGGCCGATCCCGCAGCCGCGCCGGTCATCCGCTTCAACTATATGAGCGAAGCGTCCGACTGGGAGGATTTTCGCCGCTGTCTGCGCCTGACGCGGGAGATCTTTGCCCAGCCCGCCTTCCAACCCTTCGTCAAGCACGAGATCCAGCCGGGTGCGGCGGTGACCAGCGATGCAGCGCTGGACGCATTTATCCGCGACCATGCTGAAAGCGCGTATCACCCCTGCGGCACCTGCCGCATGGGCCGGGCCGACGATCCCGATGCGGTCGTCGATCCCGAAACGCGGGTGATCGGGGTGCGGGGGCTGCGGGTGGCCGACAGCTCTCTGTTTCCGCGAATCCCAAATGGCAATCTCAACGGCCCTTCGATCATGGTGGGTGAAAAGGCCTCTGCCCACATTCTGGGCAGGACGCCGCTGCCCCCGTCAAACGCCGTGCCCTGGATCAATCCCAACTGGGCCGTGGCGCAGCGCTAAGCCAAGGTACGACGCAAAACCCGCGCGGGCCGCGCGGTTTGGAGCGCAGCCTTGCGGCGCCAGGGGGTTTTCGCCCCCTTGGCGAAAATCCGCCTCCGGCGCCGGTGCCCCGAAACGGCCGCGCCAAAAACCGGCCCGCGCCGTCGCAACCCTTTGGGACATATTCAAATTTCGCGCAGGGGCGTAAAGCCCCGCCTGCGACCAAAGTCGGGTACCGGTAAAGAAATTTACGGATTTGCTGCAGATCAAATAAAGGAAATTACAAAAAAGCTGTTGTTCCTAAGATAGAAAGCAGACGCTTTTCAAACTTGCGGTATCCAGGTGTTAACAAGGCTCGGCGCTGCGGACGACCCGAAAGCCCGACATGACACGCTGGAGGAGGAACCACCGATGAACCAGATAAAGCCTGTCGGAACCGCGATCGACGCCACCGCGCCGCCCGAAGCCATCGTGGCCAACACCCATGTCACCGCTTCGGATTACGCCGCGCGCTATGCGGCCTCCGTCGCCGATCCAGAGGCGTTTTGGGGCGCCGAGGGCAAGCGGCTGGACTGGATCACGCCCTACACACGGGTCAAGAACACGTCTTTTGCCTATGACGCTGTGTCGATCAAATGGTTCGAAGACGGCACGCTTAACGTCTCGGCCAATTGCATCGACCGCCATCTTGAGACGCGCGGCGATCAAACCGCCATCATTTGGGAGCCGGACAGCCCCGACCAGGCGGCCGGGCACATCACCTATCGCGATCTCCACCGCGAGGTGTCGATCTTTGCCAATGTGCTGAAGGATCTTGGTATCGGGCGCGGCGACCGGGTGGTGCTGTATCTGCCGATGATCCCTGCGTCGGCGTATGCCATGCTGGCCTGCGCGCGGCTTGGGGACATCCTCTCCATCGTTTTAGCGGGCTTCCGACCCGCCGCGCTGGCCGACCGGATCAACGGCTGCGACGCGAAGCTGGTCGTCACCGCCGATCACGCGCCCCGCGGCGGGCGAACGACACCCTTGAAGTCCAATTGCGACAAGGCTTTGCGCCGGGTGATGCATGACTGCAAACTGTTGGTCGTCACCCGCACCGGCGATCAGATCGATTGGATCCAGGGCCGCGATGTCCGGTATGAGGACGCGGCAGCGCAGGTCAGCGACACATGCCCGGTTGAGCCGATGGGCGCCGAGGATCCTTTGTTCATCCTCTACACCTCCGGCTCGACCGGCCAGCCCAAAGGGGTCGTGCACAGCACCGGCGGCTATCTGGTCTATGCCGCGATGACGCATGAGGCCGTCTTCGACTATCATCCGGGCGATATCTATTGGTGCACGGCGGATGTCGGCTGGGTGACCGGGCACAGCTATATCGTCTATGGCCCGCTGGCCAACGGTGCGACGACGCTGATGTTCGAGGGCGTGCCGACCTATCCGGATGCGGGGCGGTTCTGGCAGGTCTGCGAAAAGCACAAAGTGACACAATTTTACACGGCGCCCACGGCGATCCGGGCGTTGATGGCCAAGGGCACAGCACCGGTGGACGCGGCGGATCTGTCGTCGCTGCGCATCCTCGGGTCGGTCGGAGAGCCGATCAATCCCGAGGCGTGGAACTGGTACAACGAGACTGTCGGGAAGGGCCGTTGCCCTATCGTCGCCACCTGGTGGCAAACCGAAACCGGCGGCATCCTGATCGCCCCCCTCCCGGGCGCTACAGCGACCAAGCCGGGGTCTGCCACCAGGCCTTTCTTCGGCGTCCAGCCGGTTATTCTGGACGACAAGGGCAATGAGCTGGAGGGCGCCACCGAGGGCGTGCTGGCCATCAAGGACAGCTGGCCCGGCCAGATGCGCACCGTTTGGGGCGACCATGACCGGTTCGTCTCGACCTACTTCGAGATGTTCAAGGGCTACTACTTCTCCGGCGATGGCTGCCGTCGCGATGAGGATGGGTATTACTGGATCACCGGCCGGGTCGACGACGTCATCAACGTCTCGGGCCACCGGATGGGCACGGCCGAGGTCGAGAGCGCGCTGGTCGCGCACGAGACCGTCAGCGAGGCCGCCGTCGTCGGCTATCCGCATGAGGTGAAGGGGCAGGGGATCTACTGCTATGTCACCCTCATGGACGGGATCGAGCCCACGGACGCGCTGCGCGCCGATCTGCAGAAATGGGTCCGCACGGAAATCGGCCCGATCGCCAAGCCCGATGTCATCCAATGGGCGCCGGGGCTGCCCAAGACCCGCTCGGGCAAGATCATGCGGCGGATCCTGCGCAAGATCGCCGAGAACGAGACCGACAGCCTGGGCGACACCTCAACCCTTGCTGACCCGTCGGTCGTGGACGACCTGATCGCGAACCGCGCGGGCTAGCTTGGCGGTTGGCGGGGTGGGCGCCCCGCCCCAGATCCGCATGCCAAGCCGTGCAAGGCCAACCCGAAACCGGACCCCGGTTTCGGGATCGGAGAAATCTTGCCCGCGTCCCAAAAGGAGATGCCCTGATGGACGGACCGATGACCACCCCCGCAACCCTGATCCTGCTTGGCCCGCCGGGGGCGGGCAAGGGCACGCAGGCCCGCAGGCTGTCGGCGGCCTTCGGTCTGGTCCAGCTTTCGACCGGCGATCTTTTGCGCGCGGCCGTGGCCCAACAGACCGAGGCGGGCCGCGCGGCGGAGGCTGTGATGACAGCGGGCGGTCTGGTCGGCGACGAGATCGTGACCGCCATCCTGGGGGAGCGGCTGTCCGCGCCCGATTGCGCGGCCGGCGTGATCCTAGACGGGTTCCCGCGCACCACCCGGCAAGCCGAAGCGCTGGACGCGCTGTTGGCCGCGCGGGGGCAGGCTGTGACCGTGGCCATCAGCCTTGAAGTTCAGGATCAGGCGATGATTGCCCGCATTTCGGGGCGCTATACCTGCGCGGCCTGTGGCGAGGGCTATCACGACACGTTCAAACCCACCCAAACTCCGGGCCGCTGCGATGCCTGTGGCAGCGACCGGATGAAGCGCCGCGCCGATGACAAGGCCGAGACGGTGCGCGCCCGGCTGCTGGCCTATCACGCCGAGACCGCGCCGCTGACGGCCTATTACGAGCGTCTGGGCCTTTTGCGCCGGTTGGATGCGATGGGCGCCATCGACGCCATCGCCGCCGACCTCTCCGCGCTTATCGCCCGCGCCCTCAAACGCTGACCCCATCGGGGCAATCCCGCCCCACCGGACCATCCCGGGCAATCCTGCCCGCCAAAAACGAAAGGGAGTGCCATGTCCGAAGACAGCTCAAACGCCTATTGGGAGGCGAACATACGTCTGCTCCGCT
>CALCPC010000434.1 GCA_937900975.1 uncultured Paracoccaceae bacterium | reverse complement strand
CGGATATGGCACAGAGGCGCACATCATCACGCCCTTTTCCATGGACCTGAACGGCAACGGCATCACCGTGTCGAATGAGATCTGGGAAGAAATGAAGCCCCACGTGCCGCTGATGGACGATGGCCGCCCGCAGCACCCGATCAGCGCCGAAGCGCTGGCGCCGGTCGTCGAAGATTACAAAGACCAGGGCCTGCCGTTCAACATGGGCATGGTTTTCCCCGTCTCGACCCACAATTACGAAATCCGCTATTGGCTGGCGGCAGGCGGGCTTGGTCGGCCTTTTCAGTTTTCTCGGCTCGCTTGGTTGGTTCTCGGCCTTTGCGCTGGTCAACGCGGCTTACGTCAATGCGCTTGGTCAGATCGAGATCGTGTTCACGACACTCACCTCCGTTTTTGTGTTGGGGGAGCGGATCGCTGTGCGAGAGGCGTTTGGCATCGCGCTTATCATCGCCGGTGCCGTGCTTTTGGTGCTGACCGGATTGTAGGGCGCGGCGGTTTTTTGCAGTCGGAGGCGCCGGGTCACGGGGGCAGGCTCCATAGCGTTTCGTGAACGCCCCGGGACATCGAGCATAACGCGTTGAAACCGGTGATGTCAGGCAGCGCGGCGGGGTTCGGGATTTTCACGAAACGCTTTGGGCGTCCCGCCGGTTGCCCCGGTCGGTCTTGGAAAGACGCTCATTCGGCGCGTGGTGGTGCCACCTTTGCGCAGCGCAAGTCGCGCCGTGACCGCGCAGAGGCGCTGGCCAAACCGCCCTAGCGTTTGTCGTAGTAAAGCCCTACGACATGCTCTGCCTCCGCGAAAAAGAGCCAGCGCGACACAAGCACCCCAGAGCCATGCAGCATCGCAAGGACGATGGCGACCGGTGGCGGCAGGTCCGAGATCAAGGCGACGACCAACGGCAGGGCAATCGCCAGAACCAGCGCCGCGATGCGCAGCCGGCGCCCGTGTTTGCGCCCGATCACGAACACCATTTCCCGCAAAAGGTAGTTGGAGCCTGTGTGCGGCGGCTCCAATTGGCGGAGCGCGCCGAGCGTGCCAAGCCCGGTCGCCGTCCCAAGCGTGCTGCCCGACCGTGCAAAAGCCGTGTCGCCAACATGCCAGGCTGCAAGCTGCGCCGCGCCGGCCGCGAGCAGAAGCCAAGCCGCAGCGCCGGACAGACCGGCAAGCAGCGCGCCCCCAGCCAGCGCGTAAAGAAGGAACAAAAGCGGCGTCAAAGGACTGTGCCAGCGCGGCACGGTCTTAAGCTGGGCGTAGATCATCGCAGTCGAGGCGATGGTCACCACCGCCAGACCGGCGCTGAGCAAGCCGAGCCAGGCCACGGGCTGTCCGGTCAGCACCCACCCCGCCGCATAGATCGAAAATGCGCCAAGCGTCGCCACCGCCGCGACCCCCTCACGGCTCAGCCAAGAGCTTTGCCATTGCGAGAGCGCCTTCCAGGCCCGCTCCGGGTGGCCAAGATGAAGCAGCGACGCCAGAAGCCCAACGGAGGCCAGCCCCAAGGCAAGACAGGCGACAAAAAAGGCGCCGGCGCTGCCGCGGTCGCCCGGTAGAAGGCCGAGCCAGACCATAAGGCCAAAGCCGAGCCCAGAGAGCGTGGTGAAGACGATAATCGACGGGGCTGGGTGCATGGCGCTAGAACCGGTCGAGCGTGCGGTCAAGCCAGCCGAAAAAGCCGCCGGCGCCGTCCGTGGCCTCGGGGATCAGGGGGTCGAGCGGCCGCGGGTCGGCCGCGTCCTTTGCGCGGGGGGGCAGGTAGCGGTTGACAGGTTTCGTCCCTTGTTCGGGCATCAGCGCCATTCCGCCCCGCGCTTCGACAAGCTGAAACACGGTGCTTTCGGGGTCTGAGAGATCGCCGAAATGCCGCGCCCCCGCGGGGCAGGCGCGAACGCAGGCCGGCTGGCGGTCGGCCTCGTCAAGATGGGTGTTGCTGATCCGGTCAACGCAAAGCGTGCATTTCTTCATCACCTTTTCGACCGGGTCCATCTCACGCGCACCGTAAGGGCAGGCCCAGGCGCAAAGCCCGCACCCGATGCAATCGCTTTCGTTGACCAGCACGATCCCGTCTTCGACGCGCTTGTAAGAGGCCCCGGTTGGGCAAACCGTGACGCAGGGCGCATCGGCGCAGTGAAGGCAGGAGCGCGGGAAATGAACGGTCTGTGCAGGGCCCGCCTCGGGCTGGGCTTCGTAAGTGTGCACCCGGTTGAGAAAGGATCCTTCGGGCGATGCGCCGTAAGGGTCGAGGTCGGCCAGCGGCGCGCCATAGGCGCTGGTGTTCCATTCCTTGCAGGATACGACGCAGGCGTGACATCCGACGCAAGTGTCAAGATCGATCACAAGGCCAAGGGTGGTATCGGTGGATTTAGGCAGGCTCGTCATAGGCGGGGTCCGTTCTCAAAGGACACATAGGGTGCCGCTGGGCGGCGCGGGGACCCGGGCCTTTGGCCCGGTCGGGTGCCCAAAGGGCACCCGAGGCGCAGGCGTGCCTGCGCGTCCCCGCGCCTTGGCCGCCGTTGCGCGCTCATGTCCAGGCTTTTCCGTAAGCCAGCGTTGCAGGCCCCTGACCCACGGGCGATTGCTGTTGTCCGGTATCCGGTTCCCGTTTCGGGCCGCCTTCGGGCGCCCGCGCGATATGGACGCGCAAATCGTACCAGGCCGCTTGACCGGTCACCGGGTCGGAATTGGCCCAACGCTGTCCGTCAGCCTTCGGCGGCAGCAATTCGTGGATCAGGTGATTGAGCAGGAAGCCCCGCTCCGTCTCGGGTGCGCCTGGGGCCAGCGCCCACGCGCCGGCGCGTTTGCCGATCGCATTCCATGTCCAAACCGTGTTCGGGTTCAAAGCGTCCATCCGCGCGACCGGCACTTTAATCTTCCCATGCGCCGAGCTTAGCCAGGCCCAGTCGCCGTCTTGAAACCCCTCCCGCTCCCACACGGCGCCGGGCACGAACAGCGGGTTCTCGCCATGGATCTGGCGAAGCCACGCGTTTTGGGAGCCCCAGGCGTGATACATCGCAGCCGGTCGTTGCGTCACCGCATGCAGCGGCCAGTCGCCATCCGCGACCGCCACCTCCTCAAAAGGCGCGTACCAAATCGGCAGCGGGTCCATGGCCTGCTGCAACCGCGCGCGCAGGTGATCGGGCGGCTGCCGGTCGCCATGCCCCTCTGCCGCGCGCTGGAAAAGCCGCATCGGCTCGGACCAAAGCTGAAAAAGATAGGGCTCGGGCTTGTCGGAGGGGTAGAACCCCATCTCGGCCGCCCACGCCTGATAGGCCTGGTTGGCCTGCTTGTAGTACCGTGCCGCGTCGGGGATTTCGGCGGTCCAAAAGCTGCCGTTTTCGCGGTAGCGGTCGATTTGTTCGGGGTTGGGCGCGCCCCGACCGGCGCCGGCGCCTGCGCCGCGAAACCCCGCAAGCGGGCCGATCCCCGGACGGCGGATGTGGTGGGTCATGTAATCGGCGTAATCGGCGTAAAGCGGCGCGCCGGCCTCATCGACCATCCCCGGCAGACCAAGCCGCGCACCAAGGTCCAGCAGCACCGACTGAAAACCGCGCACCCCGGCATGGCCCGGCCGCTCTGGCGCCACAACCGGCCAGCGGATCGCGTCCGCCGCCATCTCGGGCTCTGAGATCGGGCGGTCGAGCAGACTGATGCAATCGTGCCGCTCCAGATACGTCGTGTCGGGCAGGATCAGGTCGGCATAGGCCACCATCTCGGACGAATAGGCATCCGAGTAGATGATCTTCGGGATCTTGTACGCCCCGTTCTCATCCGTGTCGGTGAGCATATCCATCACCCGGCCCGTGCTCATCGACGAGTTCCAGGCCATGTTGGCCATATAAAGAAACAGCACATCGATGGGATAAGGATCGCCGGCATGGGCGTTCGAGATCACCATATGCATCATGCCGTGGGCCGACAGTGGCGCCTCCCACGTGAACGCCTTGTCGATGCGGGCCGCATTGCCGTCGGGGCGCAGGCCCAAATCCTCGGGCCCCCGCGGATAGCCGAGATGCGGCCCGTCCAGCGGTTTGCCAGGCGTCGTCTTGAAATGCGGTTTGGGATGCGCGCGCACCGGGCGGGGGTAGGGTGGTTTGAAGCGAAAACCGCCCGGAACCTCAACCGAACCGAGCAAAAGCTGCAAAAGATGCAGCGCGCGGCAGGTTTGAAAACCGTTTGAATGGGCCGAGATGCCGCGCATCGCATGGAAGCTGACCGGCCTTCCCTTCATCGTCTCGTGCCGTTCGCCCCGGAAATCGGTCCAGGGCTGGGCGATCTCGATCTCCTTCTCGAACGCGGCTTCCGCAAGTTCGGCCGCGATCCGGCGGATTGTGTCGGCGGCGATGCCGCAACGCTCGGCCACGGCCTCGGGCGCGTAGGACGGATCGAGATAGCGCGTGGCCAGCGTCTCGAAAACCGGCGTCAATCCATCCACTGTGCCGGAAAGCGCGGGCCGCACGCCGGGCGTGTCGAACGCAACCACAGCACCCGTGGCACGATCGCGCACCAGTTCCTTGCCCTCCGCATCCCGGGCAAAAAGCCCGTCGGCGTCCAAAAGCACCGGCGCGTTGGTATAGCGGCAGAGGTAATCGAGGTCGATTTTCCCGGCTTTGAGCAGCACATGGATCAGCGCCAGAATAAACAGCCCATCCGTGCCCGGCGTGATCCCGACCCATTCATCCGCGACGGCATTGTAGCCTGTGCGCACAGGATTGACCGCGATCACTTTCGCCCCGCGCGCCTTAAGCTTGCCAAGCCCGATCTTGATCGGGTTGCTGTCGTGATCCTCGGCGACGCCGAAGATCATGAAAAGCTCCGTTCGGTCCCAATCCGGGGCGCCAAACTCCCAAAACGCGCCGCCGAGCGTGTAGATCCCGGCGGCAGCCATATTGACCGAGCAAAACCCGCCATGCGCTGCGTAATTCGGCGTGCCGAACTGCTGTGCCCACCACGACGTCAGCGACTGGCTTTGATCGCGGCCAGTAAAGAAGGCCAGTTTTTCGGGCGCCGTCTCTCGCACGGGCGCGAGCCAGCTTTTCGCAAGCTCTAGCGCGTCCTCCCACGAGATTTCCTCGAACGCCCCTGACCCGCGCGGGCCCGTGCGTTTCATCGGCGCGCGAAGCCGGGCGGGCGAAAGATGCTGCATGATCCCCGCGCTGCCCTTGGCGCAAAGCACGCCCCGGTTCACCGGATGATCGCGGTTGCCCTCGATATACTTGACCTGTCCATCCTTGAGATGAACGTCGATCCCGCAGCGGCAGGCGCACATGTAACTAGTTGTCTTGCGCACCTCGTCAGAGACGGGGGGCGACGTGTCGAGAGCGGGTTGGGAATGCTTGGTCATCGGATCTCCTGCGGGACCTTAACCGCCCCTGCGCGGGAGGCCAGATATATTTTGCCGCGCCCCGGTCTAAGGCGCCGGCAGACGCGGTTCTGGCAAGGCT
>CALCPC010000433.1 GCA_937900975.1 uncultured Paracoccaceae bacterium | reverse complement strand
GCGAAAATCTCGTCGTGCTGGCGGGGCATAGCAGGCCCGCCTTGCGCAGGTGCGCGTGATGGCTTGTCCAGGGCTTGCGGATCAGCACTGCGAGCGCGCGACACACGGCGTCCAGATAGGCGCGGCAGCGTTTGTGCGTCTCGGTCCGGGTGGCGGGACCGGTCAGTTCGTAGACGGTGGACAGGTTCGCCGCGGCATTGTCGATTTCGGCGCTGTCCTTGAGCACCGATTGCAACATGTCGAGGGGAAACACCGCGTCCATCATCCGTTTGATCGCCATATGCGCCGATTTACTGTCGTTCATCTTGGTTGCGAGGATCTTAACGAAAGCATAATCGCGCGTACCGCCGTGGCGGGCGAGTTCGTTGAGGGTGGCGCCCAGCATCTTGAGGAAATGCGCGGTCGAGCCGAAGTCGATGTTGTTCGGCGGGGCAGGGATCACCAGCGCATCCGCCGCGCGCAGCACCGACAGCGACAGCATCCCAAGCGCCGGCGGCGGGTCGAGCAGGATGACGTCAAAGCGGTCCTTGATCGTCTCCAGCCCGTTGCGCAGCCGGTCGAGCACGAACACCTGTTCGCGCGCCATGCGGGCGGCGAACTCGTATTCCGCATCGTAGAGGCCGAGATTGGCCGGAATCAGCGCGATGTTGGGCCAGTAGGTGGCGCGCAGGGCATAGCTGAGGTCTTGGGGGCCGCCATGTCGGAAAAAGGGGTAGAGCGTGTCTTCCTCTTCATCGACATCGACGTCGGGGTTGAGGCCAAAGACCGACGTCGTGCTGGCCTGACTGTCGCAATCCACGACGCAAACGCGGTAGCCGCGCAGGGCGAGGTGCTGGGCGAAATGGCAAACCATGGTGGATTTGCCGACGCCACCTTTGAAGTTCTGGATGGCCAGGACCATTGCCGGGTCGCTGTCGGCGCGGTGGGGCAGGGTGCCGAACACCTGCCGCATCCGGTTGACGTCAGACAGGGAATACCCGGTGCGACGGCCCGTGTTAGGGTCGTTTTCCGGCATGGGCAGGCGGCCATCGGCCTCGGCATCGCGTATCAGTTTGTCGCTGCGCCCGACCATGTCGGCGGCGCGTTTGACATTGAACCGCAGGTCGAGCGATTTTTGCGAACCCGGTGCATAGAGCCTGTCGCGCAGCCGGTCGATCACGGTCGCGGCGCGTGTGGCGATCTTGTCCAACTCCTCGAGGGAGACGGGGGGAAGGGCGGACTGCTCCATAAGGACCTCTTTTGGGGCTTTGGAGCGAATCATGACGGGTGCGGGCGTTTGCCTCAAGTGCATACTTTTGGACAGGTCGCGGAAAAAAGCGGAAATTGCGGGGCAGGGGGCTGAGGA
>CALCPC010000432.1 GCA_937900975.1 uncultured Paracoccaceae bacterium | reverse complement strand
GGGAGCGGGAGTTTCGCGTGAGGCGCGCGCTTGGCCGCGCGCCGGCGCCGACCGGGGTTCCGGTGCCGCAGATGCTGGCGTTTTGCGATGATGATGGCGTCATCGGCAGCCCGTTTTTTATCATGGAGCATGTCGCGGGGCGGACCTTTGTCGACCCCCGTTGCACCGGCCTGACGCCCGCGGCCCGGACCGCGCTTTACCGCGCAATGGCGCGGACGTTGGCCGCGCGCCACCGGGTCGACATCGCGGCGCTTGGCCTTGCCGATTTTGGCCGGCCAAACGATTATTTCGCCCGACAACGCGCGCGTTGGACCCGCGCCTACCGCGAGAGCGAGACAGAGCATCAGCCGGAGCTTGAAACCCTGATCGCCTGGCTTGAGCGGTCTGACCCGCCCGAGGGGCCGCCGGCGCTGGTGCATGGCGACTGGCGGATCGACAATTTGCGGGTTGCGCCGGATGCGCCGAGGATCGCGGCGGTTCTGGATTGGGAATTGTCGACGCTGGGCCATCCCTTGGCCGATCTTGGCACCCAGTTGATGCAGTGGGCGATGCCGCCGGGGCCAGACGGACGCGGGCTGGCCGGCGTCGACCGCAACGCGCTTGGCCTGCCTGAGGACGCCGCCTATGCCGCGCTTTATGCGGCCGAGGCGGGGTATAGCACGATGCCCGACCTGGCTTTTCCGATTGCGTTCGCGTTTTTCCGGATGGCCGCGATCTTGCAGGGCGTGAAGGCACGGGGCCTCGCGGGCAACGCGTCCAACCCGGACGCCGCAGCACGGCTTGGCGCGCTGGTGCCAGAATATGCGGTGCGCGCTTTGCGTCATCTGGACGGGATGGCCTAAGAAAGCCCGGCTTTTGGCCCGACCGGCCCGCGGCCGGCCCTGCTGCGCCAAAGCGCGGCCCCACCGATGCGGCGCGCGACCCTGCCTGCGGATGCCAGAGCGGCGCGGCGCGCCGGTCCAGCCGAGGTGGCGACAGGCTTGGGATACCCCGGGTCTTTGCGCGATGATGCCTTTGCGTTCGCCACCCCCGGGGTTTTCGCGCGGGGCCGTTGGCCAACCCGCGGGCGCGCAGATGGCGTCCCGCACTGGCCCCGGGCCGGGAGGCCAGGTCGGGCCCGATTGCCGGCACCGGCCGATCCGGCGCCGATCTGCGCCGCCGGTTTCGGTGGTGCGTCGCGCGTCGGATCGGTCGCAAACGCATCGGCATGGGGCCGCCGTTTCCCGCCCAAAACGCCCGGAAGATTGTCGCGAAATGTCCGCGCCGGCGCGCGTTGCCGGACCTCAACGCCTGTGACGCGCGCAGCGATCCCGCGGCCGCAAATCTTCTGACACTAGGATTTAGAGCAGTTTCCGTTCACATTGGATCAGAAATCGCTGTCTCAAGATCAACAGAATGCTGATCTTGAACACGTTTTCTGATGATGACTGACCTGCTTTGAACGGAAAATGCTCTAGCGAGGCAGCCGGATCACAGCCCGCAGGCCGCCGAGCGTCGCGCTTTCGCCAAGTTCCAGCGCGCCGCCATGGGCCCGCGCGACGTCTTGTGCGATCGAAAGTCCAAGCCCGACGCCGCCCCCCCGATTGAGATTGCGCGAGGTGTCGAGGCGCACGAAGGGCCGCAGCACAGCCTCGCGTTGATCCTCGGGGATGCCCGGGCCGTCATCCTCCACTATGAATTCGCAGGTCTTCCGGGTCAGCCGCAGGGTGATCGAACCGCGTTGCCCGTAATGCGCGGCATTGCCGACCAGGTTTTGCAGCGCCCGGGTCACGCCCGTGCGGCGGAGCGCGACCTGGGGCGGGCCCGTCGCCTCGATCTCGCGCTGTGTAGAGACTGCGATGCCGCTCCTCTCGGCCTGCTCCGCTGCTGCGATCAGAAGCTCTTCGGGGTTCACATCGGACGTTTCTTCGTGCTGGTCGCCCCGCGCGAACGCTAAAAACGCGTCGAGCATCGCCTCCATATCGCCGACATCGCGCATCATCGCGGCGGCCTCGGCCTCATCCTCCATCAAGGCGAGGCTAAGTTTCATCCGGGTAAGCGGCGTGCGCAGATCGTGGCTGACACCGGTAAGCATTTGCGTGCGCTGTTCTATCTGCCGCTCAAGCCGGGTGCGCATCGACAAGAACGCCGTACCGGCGCGGCGGACCTCCTCTGCGCCAGAGGGGCGGAAGGGCTCACTCCGGCCTTTTCCGAACGCCTCGGACGCATCGGCGAGCCGCAGGATCGGGCTGACCTGGGCGCGCAGAAAGAAGAATGCGATCATAATCAGGATGATCGAGGCGACGGCCATCAGCACCAGCAATTGGTGCGGGTTCGACACGGTGACACGCGTGCGCGGGATAAGCGCGCGCAAGATCCCCTTTTCGGTTGGCAAGCGCACGGTAACGACGCGGATATTGGAGGCGACATCGACGGCGACGGAGCTGCCCAAAAGCCGCGTCATCTCTTCGATCAGCGCGCGGCCCGAAAGGTCGAGCAGGTTGTGGCGGTTGATCATCCGGTCGTCGGGGCTTTCCAAAAGCTCCAGCGCGATGGCCAGCGGTTTTGAAAGGTTGAAAAGACGCACCTGTGCGATGTCGGTGGTGGGCGATGTGTCGATGACCTGTTGTGCCACGGCGATCTCGGCCGCGAAATTGCGCGTCATCTGCCGCGTGACGCCTTCGTAGTGGCGCTGAATAAAGATCATCGAGACAAAAAGCTGCAGCGCGATCACGGGTGCGATGACGATCAACGCCGTGCGGCTGAAAAGCGACCGCGGCAGATAGGATTTGAGCCCGGGCAACGCCATGCTAGGAGCGTTACTGACGCAAAGGGTGGCTTGCAAGGGGCTGAGATGGAGGGGATGCGCCAGGTGACGGCGACCAATGCCGGGCCGCTGACGGGGGCGGGGACGAACACCTACATTATCGGGACGCGGGATGTCGCGATCCTGGATCCGGGGCCGGACGATCCGGCGCATTTGGCCGCGATCCTGGCAGCGCTTCCCGCCGGGGCGACCGTGTCGGCCATCCTGGTCAGTCACGCCCACCGCGATCACTCGGCGCTGGCGGGTGCTTTGGCGCGGGCCGTTTCGGCGCCGGTTCTGGCGCATGGGTTTCGCCCGGCCGAGGCCCTTGACGGGCTCGGCGGGGGGGAGGGGCTGGACAAGAGCTTTCGCCCTGACCGGCTCTTGTCCGATGGCGCAGTGATTTCCGGGGCCGGTTGGCGGCTTGAGGCCGTGCACACGCCCGGCCATCTGTCCGATCACCTTTGCTTTGCATGGGCCGCGCGGGGTGCGATTTTTACAGGCGATCACGTGATGGGCTGGGCCAGCACGGTCGTCTCGCCCCCCGATGGCGATATGGAGGCTTACCTGGCCTCGCTCGACCGGCTCGCGGCGCGGGGAGAGCGGCGCTATCTTCCGGCCCATGGCGACGCAATCGCCGATGGGCCCGCGCGGGGCGCAGCGCTGCGCGCGCACCGTCTGTCGCGGGAGGCCGCGATTCTCGACGCCTTGGCGGCGGGACCTGCGGACCTTGCGACGTTGACGGCGCGGGTCTACCGGGACACGCCGCCCGCGCTTTACCCAGCGGCGTCGCGGAACCTTCTGGCCCATCTGATCAAGCTGGGCCGCGCAGGCTCGATCGCCTCCGACGGGGCGCCGCCCCTCGCCGCCGTCTTCCACCGCCCCTGACCCGATTTCCGCTGGACGCTACACTTGCCCCTTGCTATAGGCGTCGGACTGGTCCGGCGTAGCTCAGTGGTAGAGCAGTTGACTGTTAATCAATTGGTCGTAGGTTCGAACCCTACCGCCGGAGCCAGACCAACTTGCAACGCGTCGGTCTGCCTTCTCGCCCGTTTTGCGCTGGTTCTCAGCCTACACCGATTAGGGTTCAAGGGTTCCCGTTAGGAAGATCAGGTCGCCTGCGCGCACGTTTGGGCGGGCGGTGACGGAGGTGATGAGGCCGGTTTTGGGGAAGGTCAGGACGGACGCGGGCTGGCTTTGATCCTCCATCGGGTAAAGGTGCGCGGCGGGCTGACCGGCGGCGATGATGTCGCCGGGGTCGTGGAGCGGGAGGACGCCGCCGCTGAAAGGCGCAACAACCGCGTGCGCCGCGCCGAACGCAAGGCGGACGAAGCGGGTGTCCGCCCCCCGTGCCGCATCGCCCTGCGGGGCGGGGCAATGGCCCAAGTGATGCAAGACGCCCAGCATCCCAGCGCGGGTCGCCGCAACCGCATGGCGGTCAAGCGTCGCGCCCCCCGATACCTCGCAAGCGATGGCGGGAATGCCCTGACGCTCGGCCGCGCCGAGCAGCGATCCGGCATCGGGCGGTGGCGTGACAACCAGCGTAAAGGGTATGGCGAAGGCCCGCGCTGCAGCGCGCTTTTTGGCCAAGGATGCGCCGGGCTGATCGTAGAGAAACGCGCTGGGAAGATAGCGCGCCGTTGTTCCGCCTGAGTGCAGGTCGAGGACGAAATCGACCTCTGGCAGGATGATCGCCACCACCGCCTCGGCAATCGCGGCTGTCGGTCCCGCGGGCGCGCCAACCCCAAAGACACGGTTGAGATTGGCGCCGTCGAGCGGGGAGACGCGGGTTTCGGCCCGGCAGGCCGGCAGATTGAGCATCGGCATCACAATCACCCGGCCCACAAGGGATGCCGGCGAAAGATCCGCGATAAGCTGCCGCGCGGCGAGGATGCCAGCAAACTCATCGCCATGGACACCCGCTGTGACAAGCGTTGTCGGGCCCGCGCCGCCACAGATCACCGTGATCGGGATCGGGATCACGGCATGCGCATGGCGGTTGTCGGAATGGATCAAAGGCAAAAATCCGTGCCGCTTGCCTGGCTTGGAAAGGTCGATGCTGGGTGTCATCCTGGGCGCGCCTTTTGATGTCTTAGATCTTTAGCGCGGCATAGACGCGGGCCATGTCCTCGGCCGTTCCAAGGGTCATCCGGATGGCCGGGGCGTTGCGGAAACGGGGCAGGAGGCGGACCAGGATGTTTGCGGCGCGGAGGGTTTCGACCGCCTCGGCAACCGCTTCGGGGGCGTGGCGGCCCGCACGGATCAAGAGGAAGTTCGCAGCGCTCGGCGCGACATCCCAGCCCGCGGCGGCGAGGCGGGTCTGCGCTGCATCGCGGATCCGGCCCACCTCTGCCGTGACCGAGGCAAGGTGATCGACATCCCCCAGCGCCGCCAAAGCGCCGATCAGCGACGGGCGCGGGATCGGGAAGGTCGGGATCACGCGCCGCACGGCCTCGATCACGTTGCGATGCCCGGCGGCCCAGCCGATCCGCAGGCCGGCCAGCCCGTAGGCCTTTGAGAAAGTCCGCGTGGTCAGCACGTTCCGGTGATCCCGCGCGAGATCGAGACCGAACTGGCCGAAGGACGAGAATTCGACATACGCCTCATCGAGGATCAAAAGCACGTCGGACGGCAGGCTGGCGTGGATCTCTGCGATCGTTTCCGGCGACAGCAGCCAGCCGGTGGGATTGCCGGGGTTGTCGATCAGGACGATGCGGGTTTTTGGGGTCAGCGCCGCTTGGATGGCGCCTGTGGGATCGGCCTCCCGCGGGACGGCGACCGGGGTGGCGCCGCAGGTCAGCGTGTAATTCAGAAACTTTTGAAA
The DNA here is from genome assembly GCA_937900975.1 of uncultured Paracoccaceae bacterium. Lineage (GTDB taxonomy): Bacteria > Pseudomonadota > Alphaproteobacteria > Rhodobacterales > Rhodobacteraceae > Algicella. The sequence continues at coordinate 1,230 of CALCPC010000432.1, read as the reverse complement.
TCCGTCGTCGAAGGTGACGACTTCGCAGCCCGGTTCCGTAAAGGCCAGCATGGCGAGCGGCAAGAGCAACTCTCCCCCGGCGACCGAGACGATGTGGTGCGCCTCGAACCCGAATTGCCGGGCCAAGGCCGCGTTAAGCGGCGCAGCTTCGGCCGGGGGATAGTCGTTCAGGCCCATCGCCGCGGGATCCTGGCGCAGCGCCGCGTAGACGGCGGGCGACGGGCCGAACCGGTTTTCGTTGGTGTTGAGCAACAGCGCGCCCGGTGGCGGGGCGGGCAGCGCGCTGTGCGGATGCGCGGGAATGGCGGCGATCGCGGCGCGCGGCTTTGGCGACTTGGCCACGCTCATCTTTCGCGCCGTGCGAAAAGCCGGGACAGCCCGAAACAGATTACGAAGTAGAAGGCGGCGCAGGTCAGCCACGCCTCGAATATCATGCGTGTGGAGGCGACCAGTTCCAACGTTTTGAACGTCAGTTCCTGCACCGAGATTAGCGAGACGATAGAGCTGTCTTTGATGAGCGAGATAAATTGGTTGGCAAGCGGCGGCACCACCCGTTGCATCGCTTGCGGCAGCACGACGTAGCGCATCTCCTGCCAATGGGTCATGCCGATGGAGCGCGCGGCCTCTCGCTGGCCCTTTTCGATGGATTGAATGCCCGCGCGCACGATCTCGGCCACGAACGCGCTTTCGAAAAGCGCAAGGACCACGGTGCCCGCGACCAGTTGCGGGAAAAGCCGCATGTTGCCAAAGAAAATTTCCCAAACCCAGGCGCTGTCCGACCGCGCGACGCCGCGGGCCCAGCGTTCCAATCCGAGAAGCTCGATCATCGGGACCGAAAGGAAGAAAAAGAAGATGAAAATCACCACCACGGGGGGGATGTTGCGCAAGAACTCCACATAAGTGCGCGCAAGCAGGCGGACGGTCAAATTCCGCGCAGTGCGCGCAAGGCCAAGCGCAACGCCAAAGATCAGCGACAGGATGCTGGCGTAGATGCAAATGCGGACCGTCGTGGCTAGGCCCTGCAGCAGGAGGTTGGCAAACCATTCCTCACGCCGCGTGTGCCAGCCCAGGATATAGTTGGGGATCAGATGCCAGCGCCATTTGTAATTGAGCGTGTCGGCGATCTCGGACCAGACATAGCCGAAGAACAGGACGACCAGGGCCAGAAAGACCCAGTCCACCCAGTGCAGGCGCGCAAGAAACTTCATACGGGTAAGCGGGGCCAGGGTG
>CALCPC010000431.1 GCA_937900975.1 uncultured Paracoccaceae bacterium | reverse complement strand
GTCAGCTACCAGACGGCATGGCTCAAGGCGAACCACCCGGTCGAATTCATGGCCGGTGTGATGAATTGCGATATCCACCTGACGGACAAGCTGGCGGTCTATTTCGAAGAGGTCCGCAAGGGGCTGGGCCTGCCCTGGGTGCCGCCTTGCGGGAACCGGTCGGATGCGACGTTCAGGGTCGTGGACGGCGCGCTGGTCTATGCGCTTGGCGCCCTGAAGAATGTCGGTGTGGAGGCGATGCGGCTGGTGCAGGACGCGCGCGGCGACAAACCTTTCGTCACCCTCTTTGACTTTGCCCGCCGGGTGGATCTGAAACGGGTGGGCAAGCGGCCCTTGGAGATGCTGGCGCGTGCGGGTGCGTTCGATCAGCTGGACCCGAACCGGCGGCGGGTCTTTGACGCGCTCGATGCGCTCAGCGCTTATTCTGCGGCGATCCACGACCAGAAGAACTCCAATCAGGTGTCGCTGTTTGGTGAGGCGGGCGACGATCTGCCCGAACCGCGCCTGATGCCCGTGGACGACTGGCTGCCTGCTGAACGGCTTGGTGAAGAGCACAAGGCCGTCGGGTTCTACCTGTCGGGCCACCCGCTGGATGACTACGCCGGTGCCCTCAAGCGCAAGGGTGTCGTGACCCTCGACGAGGTCACGGCCAAGGCCGAAGGCGCGCCGCTGGTGGCCAAGCTCGCCGGGGTGGTGTCGGGCCTGCAGGTCCGCAAATCCGCGCGCGGCAACCGCTTTGCGTTTTGCCAGATGTCAGACCATACAGGCGCGTACGAGGTCACGCTGTTCTCCGAAAGCTTGGAAAAGTCGCAGGACGTTCTGGAAACCGGGGCCAAGGTGATCGTCACCGTCGAGGCGACGATGGAGGCGGACCAGCTCAAGCTTCTGGGTCGCTCCGTCGCGCCAATCGACACGGTGGTGGCGGATGTGACCGGCATGGGCTTGCGCATCTATGTCGAGGTGCCCGCCGCCATCGCGTCGGTCGCGTCCGTGCTGGAGGGCGCGAAACAGGCGGCCAAGGGGGCGGGGCGGGGCCCGATCTCCGTCTGTCTGATGGACGACAGCCTGCCGGGCGAAGTCGAAATGGACCTTGGCACAGAGTTCCCGGTGTCGCCGCAAATCCGCGGTGCGATCAAATCCCTGTCCGGTGTGATCGAGGTCGAAGAGCTCTACCTGGCGATCCTCCGCCCGCAGAGTGGACGCAGGGGTTACGAAAAGGTAAACCTGTGGACAACTTGGGGGACGCGCGATGCGCAGCACGTGGGCAGCACTACCGATCCTTGCGGCTTTGGCTGGATGCGGCGACCCGCTGGGCGGGATCGAACGGGTGTCGGAATTGCCCGGCACCTTGCCCGAACCGCCCGCTGCCGCCGCGCTGCCAGACGCAGCGGAGGCCGCGCAACAGCCGATCCTTGCCGGCCTGTTCCGCCGCCCCGAACCACGAGACGCCACTGATCCGGGCATCGTCGCAGCCCTGCGGGAGGCCAACGGGCTGGAGGCCGCGCCGGTCGAGGCGGTCGCACAGGCGGAGGAAAGCAAAGCGGTGGTCGACCCGGTTGCAGCCCCGGCAGAAACGGCAGAGCGGCGTGGCGTTTTGGGCTGGCTGCGCCGTGCGGCAGAAAACGAAGGCACCGAATCCGCACCAGATGAACCGCCCGTTGTGCAAGCAGACACCGGTGACGCGCCTGCCGCAGAAGAGCCTGCGCAATTGCCGCAGGACGTTCAGGTCGCGTCGCTCGAGGTCACAACTCCGACGCCGCCCAAACGGCGCGGACTCTTTGGCTTGCGCAATACCCCGGCATCGCCAGCCGCCAGACCACAGACGCGCAAAGGCCCCGATGCACAGGATGTCGCCGTCGGCACGGTGCTGCCCTTTGGCGAGATCGCCCGCGTCTGCGACGCAAAGGCCCGCAATATGGGGAAAATCGTTGCCAGAGCCGCGCGCAAGGGGCGTGGCTATGTCCTCTATGACAGCGCGCCGGACAGCCCCGACGCCCGCACGTTCTATGTGACCGGATTCGCCGACAATTGCCCGCGCCAGTTCACCGCCTCCATCGCCCTGTTCGGAGAGCCGGTGCTGCACGAACAACTGCGCTACGGCCTGCCGGCGCGCGATTTCCCGTACTCCGCCACCGACGAAGCCTATGAAAAGCTCAAAGCACGGGTGTGCAATGTGGGCCGGACCACGCCCTGCGGGCCGCGCATTTCGCGCCTGGAAAACACGACCACATTCGTAAGCGTCTACGAGAATTTCGGCGAAAACACCCGCTGGAATGACATCCTTCAGCATGATGGCGAAGTGTTGGCGGCGGCGCTGAAGACCCCGTGACCGGCAAAGTGGAACCCGACCCTCCGGGGGGGATTTTTTAGGGACAGAGACGGAGGGGCGCTGCGCAAAAGCCCGCTCGATCGCCTGAGATCGGATGAGCCAGATCAGCATCAGCATCTCGTTCAAGGCGTATTAACCTTAATGCCTGTTAAGGTTAACCCCGTGTAAAATAACAGACCCAAACACCGGCGCAGATCCGACCCC
>CALCPC010000430.1 GCA_937900975.1 uncultured Paracoccaceae bacterium | reverse complement strand
GTCGGCAAAGGCGCTTTCTACCGCGCATCGCCTTGCCTGGCCGCTGCGCTTTCGCCCAGATTACCAGCAACACAGGCGTCGGTCACGGCACGAATGCAGCACCTTTTGGTCGCATCGAACTGGAAACACCGGCTCAAAAATCAGCAAAGCCCTGGCTTTGAGGGTTTTTTTGCGACGGCTTATGGCTGAACGAAAAACGCTGAAGGCCCGCGGGCGGCGCGTTTCCGCCTTGGGGCGCGCTATCATGCCCTTGCCAGCATGTCCCGCCGCCGGTTCCGCGCCGGGACGACCGCCCCGCCTTGGGCGGCACGAACCGCCGGGGCAGCCCCGCGCCCGGCGCGGCGTTGCCCCGGGCACCGGGGTCAGGCGGCGGGCGCGCCGGCCAGCACGGCCATGGCCTCTGCCACTGCGATCCGCCCATCGTAAAGCGCGCGGCCCGAGCTCACGCCGTCGAGCCCCGGCACAGCCGTAAGCGCGCGCAAATCGTCGAGGCTCGAAACACCGCCCGAGGCGATCACAGGGATGGCGACGGTTTGCGCCATGGCGGCGGTGGCGGCCACATTGGGGCCGGCCATCGCACCGTCGCGGTCGATATCGGTGTAGATAAGCGCCGCGACGCCCGCGTCTTCGAACCGCCGGGCAAGATCCTCGGCGCTAAGGTCCGTGGTCTCGGCCCAGCCGGCCACCGCCACACGGCCCGCCCGGGCATCGATGCCAACGGCGATCTGGCCGGGAAAGGCCCGCGCCGCCCGGCGCACAAGCTCGGGATCGCGGACCGCCGCCGTGCCAAGGATCACGCGCGCCAGGCCCTTGTCCAACCACCGTTCCACCGTCGCCATGTCGCGGACCCCGCCGCCAAGCTGCACGGGGACCGAGACGCGGGCCAAAATCGCCTCAACCGCTGCGGCGTTCTCGGGCTGCCCGGCAAAGGCCCCGTCCAGATCGACGAGGTGGAGCCATTGGCAGCCAGCGGCCTCAAACGCCGCCGCCTGGCCCGCAGGATCGGTGTTGAACACCGTCGCCTGCTCCATGTCGCCGCGCAACAGGCGGACGCAAGCGCCCGCCTTCAGATCTATCGCCGGATACAGGATCATGTCCGCCCCTCGGTCGTCGTCCGGCCGGCTTTAGCGCCCTGCGCGCGCGCTGCCAAGGCCAGAGGCGTCGCGCGTGGGGCCGGCGTTGCGCAGCGTCTGCTCAATCCAAGCCAAGACCGCCTCGATCCGGGCAAGCCGGCGCAAGTCGGGATGGACGATCAACCACACTTCGCGCGACAAGTCGCAGGGTTCCGCCAACTCCTCCAACTCCGCAACGGCGCGCCCCACGATGCGGGGAAGCACCGCCCGGCCGATGCCGCGGGCGGCACAGGCGATCAGCGCTTCGGCGTCGTTGACCTCGGTCCGGGCCAGCCCTTCGCCCGGACGCGCATGGGCCGCGATCCAGGCGTTTTGCGGCAAATGCCCCATCGCCTCGCCATAGGTGAGCCAGGGCAGCGCGGACATACGTTTGCCGCGCTGGACAAAAATGGCGTAGTCAAGCTGCCCGATGCGCCGCGCAAGCGCGCGCATCTCCGGCCCCGGATGCGACAAGCGAAGCGCGATGTCCGTCTCGCGCCGGGACAGGACAAGGTTGCGGCTGTCGGCCATCAAATCCACCGAAAGCGCGGGGTGCGCGTTCAACAGCGCCGGCAACGCCCGGGCCAAGACGCGGTTGATCAGGATCGGCACGGCCGTCACCCGCACCTTGCCCGCCACTTGCGCATCCTGGCCCGTCACCTTGCCAAGCCCGTCAAGGATCTCCCGCTCGGCCTGCTCGGCATGGGGTAAAAGCGCGGCGCCCGCGGCGGTGGGAGAGTATGCGCCGCGGCGGCGATCGATCAGCCGGGCGCCAAGCGCCGCCTCCACCCGGTCAAGCCGGCGCATCACCGTCGTCTCGTTCAGCTGCAGCCGACGACCGGCGCCCGCCGCCGACCCTTCCCGCAAAAGAGCGATGACAACGCGCAGGTCGTCCCAATTCGGCTCCTGCATTTTTGCGGCCTCTATCTGCAAAAGCGCCGGACCACCCGGTACGATTGCAGGGTATACCAGGCTTCAGAGCCAAAACAGACAGAAGGCGCCCATCATGCAGCTAATCCTTCATTTCGATGACGCACCGGGCAAAGCCGATGCGCGGCGGACACACATGGCAGACCATCTTGCATTCCTAGAGGCCCAAGGCCCCGCAATCCGCGCCGCGGGTCCCCTGCTTGGCGAAGCGGGCGGTGCCGTCGGCGGTCTGTGGCTGGTCGATCTGCCCAGCTTTGCTGCGGCGCGAACGCTGGTGCGGGCCGACCCGTTTTGGGAGGCGGGACTGCGCGGCGCTGTGCGGATCCATGCCTGGCGGACGGTGTTCGAAAACGGGCGCCGGTTATAGCTCGGCGCGTGCCGCCAACGCCGTCCAGGGCCCTCAGCGTTCGGACCAAGCCGGGCCTGACGGGCATCCGTTTTACGGCAAACTGCCCCTCGCATCCGGCCGCCAGGCCAGAAAATTTGCGATCAACCGCAGCCCCGTGTGCTGGCTTTTTTCGGGGTGAAATTGCGTCCCGATCATGTTGTCGCGACCGACAATCGCCGTCAGCGGACCGCCATGGTCTGTCGTGGCAAGCACAGCAGCGGGGTCCT
>CALCPC010000429.1 GCA_937900975.1 uncultured Paracoccaceae bacterium | reverse complement strand
GCGAATCGATCGAAGCAGACGCGACGCCCATCCGCCATGTTTCGGGTCTTTTTGGTGGGTCGCAGCCCCGGGAAAAGGCTAGAAGCTCGATTAGAACAGGTCAAAAAGAACACACAAATGACGCTTCTTTTTTCAGGAGTGATTCTTTTTGTGACGGCCCCGTCCCCGCAAGCCGCGCAATTGACTCGCGCCTACCCGCCGTCCCCCCAGTCGTCATGGATGTTGTCGATGTAGCGCAACCGCTCCATCGCGTGTTGGCCCAGTCGGTCCGCGACGGCCATGCAGAGATAGGTGATCACGGACACAGGGGAGGCGAGCGAATCGAAATAGGTCAGCCCGCTGGTCCGGCATCGCAGCGTGACTTCCGCCAAGTCCGGGCTTGGCGAACTGGCGAGGTCGGTCAGGGCGATGGTCTTCGCCTCGGCCAACCGCGCCGATTGCAGGATTGAGCGCAATATGCGGGTCCGGCGTCCGATCGCGAGCGCCAGGACAGAGTCCGATGGTCTGATCGAGGCAAATTCCTCTGGCACCGAAAAACCGCCCAAGGGGATCATGCGAATGTCGGGTTTGACCTTGATCAGTTGAGCGCGCGCGAAATGGGCCAAAGGATAGTTATCGCCAAACCCAATGACCCATATCTTTTCCGCCCGCGACAGATAGGTCACGGCGGATTTAAGATCGTCGCTGCGGATCGCCTCAATCGTGCGGATGAGGTTTTGAACGTCCGAGGCCAGGTGATCGGCAAGATCCCCGCGACCGCTGAGGTTCGGCACCGGCTGGGAATAGACGCGTTTGTTGTGCTTGCTATCGTCACGCACAACCCGTGCCATGCGTTGCGCCGTTTTGAAGCTGGGAAAGCCAAGGCGTTTAAAAAACCGGGCTGTCGTCGCCTTCGACACCTTTGCTTGGGCGGAAATCTCAAGAGCGGTGTGGAGAACGAGGCTGTCGGGATTCTCTAGAAAGTGATCCGCCAGCAGGCGCTCGGATTTCGTCAGATCGTCGAAACACTCTAGGATCCGCTCCGATAGGCGCGCGGATTTGTCGGACGTCACCTTCATATTTGACCACTTTTGATGCGTTGTGAAACAAAGTATTCAGTGTTCGGGCCAATTGGCAAAGGAATATCGGCGATGACCTTTTCGCTTCTCGCGCGCGATCCGGGGACCGGTGCGCTGGGCGGCGCTGCCGCGACGGGCAATCTGTGCGTTGGCGGGTGGGTTTTGCGCGGAACGGCGGGTGTCGGCCTCTCCGCGAGCCAGGGGCACTATCCCAGCACGGTTTGGGGTGAGGAGGTCCTGCGCGCAATGGAGGACGGCCTTGCACCGGAGAAAGCCGTGCAGAACACAGTCTCACCGGATCCGGGGCGCGCGTCGCGACAATTGCTTGCCTTGAACCGACGCGGGCTGGGCGCCGCATTTTCGGGGGACCAGAACGTGCCGGCTGTGTCAGATGCGGTGAGACCCAATATCTGTGCGGGCGGCAATATGCTGTCCGACCCGTCCGTCGTACCGGCGATGGTGGACGGTTACGCAACGGCTAAGGGCAGCTTCCTGCGCAGCTTGCTGGCGGGACTGGACGCGGGTGCGCGCGCGGGTGGCGATGCGCGGGGCCTTATGTCGGCTGCGATCCTGATCCTGTCGGAAGATCACCCGCCAATCGACCTTCGCGTGGACCTGTCGGACGCCCCGTTGGCAGCGCTGTCGGACCTGGTCAACGCGGTTGAGGACCGCGATTATAGCGATTGGGTGCGCGCGCTGCCCACGCAAGCGGCCCCCTTCGGCCCGCGGTCTTCTTAGGGTGTTTCGTGATATGCCTGGGGCATCAAGCATCACATAAAGCGTTGAGAAACCAGGATTTCAGGCAGGTTAGTGCGATCCCGGTTTTTCACGAAACGCGCTCAGATCACTCGACCTGCGGGTCGCCGGGGGGCTGCTTTAGTTTTCCATCCGGCAATGCAAGGGGGCCGGTGAAGGCATAGGATCGATGCATGTGGCGGGTCTCATTGCGATAGGCCGTCACGGCTGTGGCCGAATGCATGGTCGACCGGTTATCCCAAACCAGCAAATCACCCGGCCGCCAGCGATGAGTATAAACCCGCTCCGGCCTTGTGGCATGCTCAACCAGCGGGGTGATGTAGTCCAGACTGTCGGCCTCGCTCATGTCATCGACCTGTTTCACCAGGTTGTGGCTGATGTAGTAAAGCTTGCGGCCGGTCTCTGCATGGGTCTGGACCAAATCGGTCCAGCGGTCGGGTATCTTGGCGCGTTCCTCGGCTGACAGCTGTTTTGCCTTGGAGACTTTCAGCACCTTGTCGTTGTGGAAATTCCAACTGTGGAGGAGCTTTCGCCCCGTCATATCCGCTTGCTTGTCCGCATCCAGCGTGTCCCAGGCCGCCAGCATCGAGCACAGCATCGTCTCGCCGCCTTCTGCCGGGCTTTCGACACAGTAAAGGAACGTCGCGCCGTCCAGGTTCTCGTACCCCGCGCT
>CALCPC010000428.1 GCA_937900975.1 uncultured Paracoccaceae bacterium | reverse complement strand
GACACCTATCCTGCGCCGCTTGGCACGTTTTTGGCACTGGCGGCGTTTCCGGTCTGGCTTTTTGCCCACAGCGCCGCGCCGGCGGGATTTTGACGCGGTCGCAGGGCAAGGAAAAGGGGGCCGCTTGGGCCCCCTTCAGGTTTGGCTCTTGGTGCCGGTAAAAGTTACACCGGCGCGCGACGCCGCAGAGCGGAGGCCAGGGCCGCGAACAACGCCAGAAGCGCCAGGCCAAACGGACCGAAGGCGCCACCGCTGTCGTCGTCTGTCACCAGATCGATGTCAGAGGACAGCTCCGGCCCGCTGCTGATGCTGTAGGAACTGCCGATGATCTGATCGTCCATGTCGGACGTGACGATGACCAGGCCGTTAGGGTCCACATCGGCCTGAGCCAGCATGACGTTCAGGCTGCCCGTCGATGCCTCGACCGAGGCCGGGTCGACCTCCGCGATCACGGTTGTGCCGGTTGCGTCAAAAACCGTGAACATCGGGTCCGCGCCCAGCGCGTTGTTAAAGACGCGGATCGTCAGCGGCACGTCCGTGTCGACGGTCTCAGGGTTCAGCCGGAAACAATCGGCGTCGCCGGCAAAATCCGTCCGAATGTCGACGCCCACATTGTCGCCGCTCAGCTCAGTGCAGAACTGCGGAAACTCCGGCGCGTCGGCGTGATCGTCGAACTGGCTGTTGGCCACCGCCACTTGCAGCGAGGTCGAGCGGGTGAAGTTCTCGCTCGACAGCGTCGGCGTCGTCGCCTGCTCGCCCTCCCGCAGCGGCGCGCCGTAATGCGCCTGGGTCAGACCAGAGGTCGAGAACTGCGCTGTGCCGTTGGGGTTGGAGGCCACGATTTCGATGGTGTAATTGCCATTGCCCGCCGTGTAAGGCGCCCAGCCAGAGTAATATCCATCGCCGCTGAACTGGTCCGCCCCGACACCGTCGTCGTTCAGATCGACATCGGTCTCAAGCCCGTTCTGATCGGTGATCTTGGCCACAACCTCAGCGCCCGTAATCGGCAGATCGCGGGACACGATGGCGGAGATCAGGATTGGCTCGGGGTAGTTGATCGTGGCGCCGTTCCGGCTGTCTGCGCGCAGCGCAAAGGTTCCGCCGATCAGCCCCTCAATCGGGTTGGCCGTGACGTTGATAGAGTGGTTGAGGTCAAACCCGGTCTGGTTCGTGGTCACCACTGTGTAGGAGCCAAGGCCAAGCGATTGGATCGTGGCCGCATCGATCTCGGCCAAGCAGCTGACGGCGCTGCCGGTCACGGTGCAATCGAACTGCACACCGGTGTTGTTGCCGTTCGCATCCTGCACTTGGCGTGCGAAATCGGTGTCGGCCCCGTTCCAGGAAACGCCGATCACCAGCGATTCGATGGTGGAATCGATGGCAAACGGAACCTCGGTCTGGGTCTGGGGCGGGGCGGCGGTTGTTGTCCCCCCCAAGGGTTGCGCCCCACTGACGGCGGCAAAGGCCTGGGTAAAGGCGTTCTGGATCTCGGCCGCCGTGGTCGGCGACTGGAAGAACAGCCCACCGGTTTGCGCGGCAAGATCTGGCAACGTCTGATCGAACGCGTTGCCATAGCCGAACGAGATG
>CALCPC010000427.1 GCA_937900975.1 uncultured Paracoccaceae bacterium | reverse complement strand
CGGGCGGGGGGCAAAGGCCAGCGCGACCGCGCGGCGTTCGCGCAACGGTCAGTGGCGGAGCGTGCCGCTGATCCCGCGCGCGACGCTCGGCCTTGGCGACACGGTCGACGGCCCCGCGATCTTGACCGAGCCCACAGGCACCAATGTCGTAGAGCAGGGCTGGCAGGCGGCGGTGGTTGAGACCGGCGACCTGGTCTTGCGCCGTATCGCCGCGCGCCCCCGGCAGGAGGCCGTCGGCACCACCGCCGATCCGATCATGCTGGAGGTTTTCAACAACCTCTTTATGTCGGTGGCCGAACAGATGGGCGCGACGCTGGCCAACACCGCGTTTTCGGTCAACATCAAGGAACGGTTGGACTTTTCCTGCGCGCTCTTCACCCCAAGGGGTGATTTGGTCGCCAATGCGCCGCATGTTCCGGTGCATCTCGGCTCAATGAGCGCGAGCGTGCGCGCGATCCTCGACGCCAATCGGGAAACGATGCGCCCGGGCGATGTGTTTATGATGAACAACCCTTTCGCCGGCGGCACGCATCTGCCGGACGTAACCGTCATCACCCCGGTTTTCGATGCCGATGGCAAGACGCTGATCTTTGTCGTCGCTTCACGCGGGCACCACGCCGATATCGGCGGCAAGACGCCGGGCTCTGCCCCGCCCGACAGCCGGCATATCGCAGAGGAAGGCGTCGTTATCGACAATTTCCGCCTGGTGCGAGGCGGCGTCCTGGCCGAGTCCGAGACGCGCGCGCTGCTCGGCTCTGGCCGTTATCCCTGCCGGAACATCGATCAGAACATGGCGGATCTAACCGCGCAGATCGCGGCCAACGCCACGGGGGTGCGGGCGCTTCGCACGATGGTCGCACAGTTTGGGTTGCCGGTCGTCCACGCCTATATGGACCACGTCCAGGACAATGCCGAGGCATCGGTGCGGCGGGTCATCTCGGTCCTAAAGGAAGGGCGTTTTACCCACACGCTGGATTTCGGGCCGAAGATCGTGGTGGAGATCCGGGTGGATCGGGCGGCGGGCGAGGCCGAGATCGATTTTACCGGCACATCCCCCACGCAGGCGCTGAACTACAACGCGCCGCTGTCGATCTGCCGGGCGGCGGTGCTTTACGTCTTTCGCACTTTGGTGGGCGCGCGGATCCCGATGAACGAGGGCTGTTTGAAGCCGCTGCGCCTAACGGTGCCGATGGGGACACTTATCAACCCGGCCTATCCAGCCGCCGTTATCGCCGGCAATACCGAGGTCAGCCAAGCAATCACCGAGGCGCTTTACGGCGCGCTTGGCATCTTGGCTGGGTCGCAGGGGACGATGAACAATTTCGTTTATGGCAACGACCGCCACCAGAATTACGAGACGATTTGCGGCGGCGCGGGCGCCGGCGACGGATTTCCAGGGGCCAGCGGGGTTCACACCCACATGACCAACACGCGGATGACGGACCCGGAGGTTTTGGAAATGCGCTATCCGGTGCGGGTGGAGGCCTTTGCCATCCGCACCGGCTCCGGTGGCGCAGGGCGCTTTCCCGGCGGGGACGGCGTGGTGCGGAAACTGCGGTTTTTAGAGCCGATGACAACGACCGTCCTCACCTCACACCGCAAAACGCGGCCCTTCGGTGCGGCCGGCGGCGGGGCCGGCCAGCCCGGGGCAAACAGCGTGGTGCGCGCCGATGGCCAGGTGGAGCGGTTGGCCGGCAATGACAGCGCCGAGATGGGCGTGGGCGATGTCTTCGTGATCGAAACGCCGGGCGGAGGCGGGTTTGGTGCGCCGCTTGCCAAGACCGCCTCGGCGGCGGGGTGATGTCGGGGGCAAGGCGCCAAGGCAACCGGTAACGCGCCGGGCACCGGGCGGTTTGTGCCCCCGGCGCGTCTGGCGGATCGCGCAACCCGATCGCTCATCACGGCCCGGTTCCCCCGCACGACTTTTACGCGCGTCAAATCTGACACCCCAGGCTCAGGCTCGGCCAATTTCAGATTTCGCGCGCGTCTGCAGCGGGCACCGGGGGCAGTTTAGAACAATTTTCGTTCACATTGGATCAAAAATCGCTGTCTCAAGATCAGCAGGATGCTGATCTTGAACGCGTTTTCTGATGATGACTGACTCACTTTGAACGGAAAATGCTCTAAGCGAAAACTGCCCCCGCTCCGGCGGAAAGGGCCGGTGCCGCGTTTCGTGAGAACCCAGAACCCCATAGCGCTGCCTAAAATCAAACATTTCAACGCGTTCTGTGATCCCGGTTCTTTCGCGAAACGCCGCAGACCCCGCTTACTCCATCCACGGGTTCAGCGCGGGCCAGGCATCGGTTCGGGCAAGCAGCGTCCCGTTGGGCCCGGCGAGTGAGACCACACCGACAAGGCCGCCGCCCTCGTCAAGGACCGGTGCGCCGGAGGTTCCCGCGACCACCCGACACGTCAAGCGCGCCAGAGCTGGGCGAACCGTGTCAACGCCGCAATCGCTGTAGCGAGAGACGATATGCGGTCGGTCGAACCGATAACCAAGGATCGCGAAGGGCCCCGCCGTCTTAAAGGGCGCGGGCAAGATCGGTGCAATGTCACCGAGCGGTGTTTCAAGCCGGAGAACGGCAAGATCGGTTTCGACATCGACCGCGAAACGGGCTCGCGCTGCGAAGAACTCGGGATGGCTCAACACCTCGGCCACCCGGCTTTTGCCGGCGAAGCGATCCTGCCGCCAGCCTGCGAGGAATATAAGCGCGTCTGCCGGGGCCGGTTGATCGCCAACGCCCAGCGTGCAATGCGCCGCCGTCAGCACCCGGTCGGGCGCGATCAGTGTGCCCGAACACATCCGCCGAAGCCGATACCCCGCAAGATTGACCCGGCCGACCGCGTTATAAGCGGCCTGATCCGCGGCGGGCAGCGGCGCTGCGGTGTCAGCGCGCACTGGCGCCGCGCTGAGTGCCATCGCAAACATCGCCAAAAGAATACGTCTGATCACGCACCCCCCGCTTTCAAACCCGCAACCCTGACCGCTCAGACCGCCGCGCCCGCCTGCCAGGGACAGTTGCACCGGGACCGGCCACAAGCGGTTGAAACCACGGTTTGCGGCGATGTTCAAATCCCTACCGTCCTTGCCCCTTGGATCGACCGGGCGGTGCGGTGCGCGCGATGGCCTTTGGAGGGACTTGGACAACATGCCACAGATCGGGATCTTGAAACGCGCGCCGAATTGGTATACCTCGGTACACATCAGACGCGGGTGCCGCCCCAACGGCCTGGCACCCGGCGTTGACCCAACGCAAAACCGCAGGGACCGCCATGAGCCTTTACGCAGAGTACTTGACCGAAATCGAAGCGCGCAAAAGCCAGGGCCTGAACCCCAAGCCCATCGATGACGGGCCCCTGGCCCAAGAGATCATCGCCCAGATCAAGGCGCCGGATCATCCCCATCGCGCGGCCTCGCTCGACTTTCTGATCTATAACACACTTCCCGGCACGACCGCCGCCGCGCGAGAGAAAGCGGCCTTTCTCAAGGACGTTATTCTTGGCGAGGCCGATGTCCCGGAAATCTCGCAGGATTTTGCGTTTGAGCTTTTGTCCCACATGAAAGGCGGGCCCTCGGTTGCGGTTTTGCTGGACCTCGCGCTTGGCGACGCGGCCGAGATCGCCGTCGCGGCCGGTGAAGTGCTGAAGACCCAAGTCTTCCTTTACGAAGCGGATACCGACCGGCTGAAATCCGCGCTGGCCGCCGGCAATGGCGTTGCCGAGGATATCCTCCAAAGCTATGCAAAGGCGGAGTTCTTCACCAAGCTGCCCGAAATCGACGAAGAAATTCAAGTCGTTACCTATATTGCGGCGGAGGGCGACATCTCTACCGATCTTCTGTCGCCGGGCAATCAGGCGCACTCCCGCTCAGACCGGGAGCTGCATGGCAAGTGCATGATCTCGGAGCGGGCGCAAAAAGAAATCGAGGCGCTTAAGCTGCAGCATCCGGACAAGCAGGTGATGCTGATCGCCGAAAAGGGCACGATGGGCGTCGGCTCTTCACGGATGTCGGGGGTCAACAATGTGGCGCTGTGGACCGGCAAACAGGCCAGCCCGTACGTGCCTTTTGTCAACTATGCGCCGATTGTGGCGGGCACCAACGGGATTTCGCCGATCTTTCTGACCACGGTCGGGGTGACGGGCGGCATCGGGCTCGACCTCAAAAACTGGGTTAAAAAGCTGGACGCCGATGGCAACCCGATCCTGAACAACGATGGCAACCCGATTTTGGAGCAGAAATACTCCGTCGAGACCGGCCGCGTCCTGACGATCAACACCGAGGCCAAAAAGCTCTACGACGCTGAGGGGGCAGAGGAACAGGGCGATGTCGCGGCGTACTGCAACCCAAGGGAGCTGGAATTCATCAAGGCCGGCGGCTCCTATGCCATTGTCTTTGGCAAGAAGCTGCAGACTTTCGCCTGCGAGGCGCTGGGCCTGCCGCTGCAATCGGCCTTTGCCCCGGCTAAGGAGGTTTCCCATCCCGGCCAAGGGCTGACGGCGGTCGAGAAAATCTTCAACGCCAATGCCGTCGGCGCGGCGCCGGGCAAGGTACTGCACGCGGGGTCCGACGCGCGGGTGAAGGTCAACATCGTGGGATCCCAGGACACGACCGGCCTGATGACCAGCCAAGAGCTGGAGGCGATGGCGGCAACGGTCATTTCGCCTGTGGTCGATGGGGCGTATCAATCGGGCTGTCACACAGCCTCTGTCTGGGATCTGAAGGCCCAGGCCAACACGCCGAAGCTGATGAAATTCATGCACAAATTCGGGCTGGTCACCTGCCGTGAGCCCAAGGTCGTGTATCATTCGATGACGGATGTGATCCACAAGGTCCTAATCTACATAACCGTTGACGACTGGGCAATTATCATCTGTTGTGACAGCCACACG
>CALCPC010000426.1 GCA_937900975.1 uncultured Paracoccaceae bacterium | reverse complement strand
CATCACGTCCGCCCCGGCGACGCCTTGGAGGAGGTCGGCCCCGACGCCGCCGATCAAGCTGTCGTCGCCGGCGCCGCCGATAACCTCATCATTGCCGTTGCCGCCGATCAATGTGTCGTCGCCCGCGTATCCCGACAGCACGTCGTCGCCGGACTCGCCATCCACGATGTCATTGCCCGCCGTGCCCGCGATCAGATCCTGGCCAAGCGTGCCGCCATCGTCCCGCGTCACGTCGATTGTGACGGTTGCAGTGTCGGTCAATGTCTCAAGCCCCGCGCGCCCATAGACGATTTAGGTCTCGCCCGCGCTGGAGGCGCCGCCGGGGTCGGCGCTGAGCGCGGTGACGAGAAGATCGTCGACGCCGTCGCCGTTGACGTCACCGGCCGCCGACACCGCTTGGCCGGCGGAATCCGCCGTATCGGCGCCGGTCAGGGCAAAGCCCGCGGTGCCGTCGAGCCCGCCGACATCGATGCTGCCAGCAAAGCCCGCATCGCTACCGAAAATAACGTAGGCCGCGCCGGTGACAGTGCCGCTAGGATCGGCGGCTTCCGCGCCGACAATGAGGTCGTCGATCCCGTCCGCGTTCACATCGCCCGCGGCCGAGACGGAAATGCCGAGCGTATCGCCCGCGTCCTTTGCCGTGATCTGAAACCCCGCGCTGCCGGTCAGCGCGGTCGCGTCAAGCGTTGCGCCCAAGCCGCCGGTCTGGCCGAAAATCACCGTGGCGCTGCCGGCGCCGCCCGCATCCTCGGGCGCGCCAATGATGATATCGGCGATGCCATCGCCGTTGACGTCGCCCGCATCCGCGACCGACGTTCCGAACGCGCTGCCAGCGGTCCCGGTAACGGTTGTGCCGGTGATGCCGTCCAGCGCACCGAGATCGAGCGTCGGGGCAAAGCCTTGGTCCGTCCCATGGACAAGGTAGACCGCATCCGCCCCCGGCGCCCCGATCAGGATGTCGGCGAACCCGTCCGCGTCGACGTCGCCCGCGGCACTGACCGAAAGCCCCGCCGCGTCGCCCTCAGCCAAGCCCTGCACCGCGAAACCGGTCGTGCCGTCGAGCGTTCCAACATCGATGCTGGCGCCGAACCCCGCATCGTTGCCTAATTCGATGTAGGCACCGCCGGTTTCGTCCCCCGCGCCGAAATCGCCCTGATCGGCGCCGAGGATCAAGTCATCGATGCCGTCGCCATTGACGTCGCCCGCTGCCGAGTCCGAGACGCCCATGGTGTCGTCGGCGCTTTCGCCCGTCAGCTTGAACCCGTCCGTGCCGTCCAGCGTGTCGAGATCGATGCTGGCTTGAAACGCGTCCGCGCTGCCGAAAAGGACGTAGGAGGCGCCGGCGAAGGTGGTTCCGTCGGGGTCGGCGAGGAAAGCGCCGATGACCACATCGCCGATGCCGTCGCCATTGACGTCGCCCGCGTCCGAAACCGACCAGCCGAGCGCGTCGAGCGCATCGCCGCCGGTCAGCCGCACACCGGTGGTGCCATCGAGCGTGCCAAGATCGATGCTGGCCAGACCGGCATCGCTGCCGAACACAAGATAGGCGGCGCCTGCATTGTTGTCGTCGCCAATGTCGACGCCATTGGCCCCGATGATGATGTCGGCGAACCCGTCATTGTTGACATCGCCCGCGCCCGAGACAGAGCGCCCCGAATTGTCCGTGGCGGCGACCCCTTCCAGCGTCGTGCCATCGGTGCCATCGAAGTCCCCCAGCGTGATCTCGGCCTCGAACGTGCCGGGCAGCGTCGCGTTGCTGCTGGCAAGGGTGTAAGTGAAACTGTCTGTGACGGTTTCCCCCAGCGCGAGGTCGTCAAAGAACGCGTTGGCGTCATAGGTAATCTCGCCCCCCTCACTGATCGTGAGGAGGGCGCCGGATGCCAATGTCGTGCTTTCGTCGAAGGTCGGGTCAGCGTCGTTCAGCGCGGTGATCGTGGTCCCGGGCGGCTGTGTGTCGGCGCCATTGCCGTTGTCGGCAAAGAGATCGGCGGTCAACGCACCGGGAAGCGTCACCGAAAGCGCATCATCCTCGGCCACAGGGGCGTCCGAGACGGCGCTGGTGGTCACGGTCTTGGGAAGCGGCCAGGCACTGAGCGTGCGAGGCAGGACGGCGGCGAACGCATTCAGATTCATCGTGAGGGCCCTTCTGGCTTTCCCCAACCCCGGTGGGGAGGTAGCCCAGTCAGGCCCGTACGTCGTGCCTCAAATATCTAAAATGCGCAGCGCTCACACCGCCCTGGGCACCAAATCCTCCAACAGCGCGCGAAGCTGGACCCGGGCGCGCAGCGTGCGGCAGATCAGGTACATGCCGGCGACTTTGCGCTGGAGATACAACACATCGACCGGCGGCACATCGGCAAAACCCGGATCGCCGGCCAGCGCCATGCCGTGATCGCGCAGCAGCGCGACGATATCGGTGCGGCCAAAATCGTAGAGGTCGTCTTTCAGCATCACCGCAAGGACGTCGCGCATCATTGCAAGGATCACGCGGCGGTGCTGGGGCGCCGTTCTTGCGCTGAGAAGGCCGATGTCTTCGGCCGCCTTTTCCACGCCCGCAAAGTCGTCGCTAAGGCCCGCGCGCAGAAGCCGCGCGTAATCCTTGGCCAAGCCTGCCGGGAGCGGGCGCACGGCGCCAAAATCCAGAAGGCCGAGCGTCCCAGTGTCCGCGTCGTAGCGATAGTTTGCGAAATTGGGGTCGCTTTGCATCAAAGTGAACTCAAAAATCTCCCGCAGGGTCAGCGTCAGAAGGCGCGTGGCAATCGCATCCCGGGCGTCTTGGGGCAGCGTTTCGGCAGCCTCCAGCGGCCCGCCGGCAACCCGTGTCATGGCCAGCACCGTCGGCGCGGTCAGGTCGTCCTGCACCTCGGGCATGGAAAAGCCAGGCGTAGGCCCAAGCGCCTTGGCAAAGCGTTTGAGATTTTCGGCCTCAAGCGCGTAATCCGCCTCTTCGGCCAATTGACGCTTCGCCTCTGCGACCAGCGGGTCGAGGTTCAGCCCTTGGGGCGCCAGCCCGGCCAGGCGGATCAGGCTGACGACATTATCGATATCGCTGTCGATGCTGCGGGCGACGCCGGGATACTGCACCTTGATCGCCAGGTCGCGCCCGTCGCGGGTGCGCGCGACATCGAAGCTCTCGAACCGTTTGTGCCAGCCCACGCCCCAGCTTTCGGTCAGAACGGTGCGCAATTGCTTGGGCGGCATAAAATCGGCCTCAGCGCGTAGGCGCGCCATCAGATCCGACAATTCCCGCGGCAACACGTCGCCGCCATCCATCGAGATCAGTTGGCCAAGCTTCATCGCGGCACCGCGCATCCGTGCAAGCTCATCGGTGACGCGCCGGACGTTTTGGGGCGTGAGCACCAGATCGCGCAGCGCCGGACGCTCCCCCCGCGACAGACGTTTGGCGCCTTCGACCAACGCATTGCCCGCGACGCCCGTCGTCATGCTGCCAAACCCGGCGAGCCGGCTGACACGGCTTGATGGCACGCGCACCGCGCGCCCGCGGGGCGGCGCGGTCATGCCATCACCCTGGGCGCCGATTTCGCGGCGTTTTGAGCGCGACGCGGTGCAAGCACGGGCGCCGCATAATTGCGGTGCGCATGGCAACGCCCGATGCGCCCGGCCGCGGCAAGGCCGACCGCACAATCCCCAAGCGCCCCGTCCCGGGCCGCTTGGCCCCCCGTCGCTCCGCTGGCCTGTTTCATTCCAAAACCCTTTGCGCTTTTGTCGTCAGCCTCACCGTTCAAGGGTTTAGAACATGTTGCCGCGGCGGCGATGGGGCTGTTGCAGATTGCCGCGCCCCCCGGGGTCCGGTCGGGCTGGCGGGCTTGGCAGGCTTGCTTGCGAAATGTGCAGCTTTTCCCCGTCGTTGTAGAAAAAACTAGTCTCTGATCGCTGTCTGGCGCAAACTCGATTTAGGAGGACTGTATCTATGCCAACTGTCAAAATGCTCACCGTCACCGCGCTCCTTGCGCTGACAACGGCGCCCGTTGCGGCGGCTGAAAAAGTCAACATCGGCGTGCCATCCTGGACCGGCGCCCAAGCCATTGCCCATCTTTTGGCCGCCGTGGTTGAGACCCGGATCGGGGGCGAGGCAGGGCTGGTGCCGGGCAACAACGCGACGATTTTTCAAGCCATGGACCAGGGCAAAGGCGATATCGACGTGCACCCGGATGTCTGGCTGCCGAACCAAGAAAGCTTCACCAAGAAATACGTGGACGGCGCGGGCAGTGTGAAACTCTCCTCGAACCCCTATCAGGGCAACCAAGGTTTTTGCGTGACCGAGGATTTCGGCGCCGCCAACAACATCACCGACATCGCCGATCTTGGACGTCCCGACGTTGCCGCGCTGATGGACAGCGATGGCAACGGCAAGGGCGAGATGTGGATCGGCGCGCCGGGCTGGGCCTCTGCCAATGTCAACGAGGTCAAGACCCGCGATTACGGTCTTTTGGATTTCATTGAGCCGGTGCGCGCTGAGGAAAGCGTGAAAACCGCGCGCATCAAGGACAGCATCCAAAAGGGTGAGGGCTATGCGTTCTACTGCTACAAGCCCCACGCGGTCTGGTTCATGTTCGATGTGGTGATGCTGAGCGAACCGACCTTCGATCCGGCCAGCTACATCATGGTTCAACCCTCCGACGATGCCGATTGGTATGAAAAGTCGAAGGTCGCGACCAAGGACGCGCTGAAGGATGTGCAGATCGCCTGGTCGGCCTCGCTGTCCGAGCGTTCCCCCGCGATTGCGGAGTTCTTTGAGAATTTCGCCCTGACCGCCGACGATGTCAGTGGTTTTGCGTTTGCGATCTCGGGCGAGGGTCGTGATCCCGCCGACGTCGCGCGGGCGTGGATCGAGGCCCATCATCGGCTGGATGCCGCCGCCGCGGATGT
>CALCPC010000425.1 GCA_937900975.1 uncultured Paracoccaceae bacterium | reverse complement strand
CGAAAAGCCCCGCCACCGTGCCATGAATGGCCGCCCAGGACGCGGCGGCGCCGATCTCCTGGCCCAGCGGCAAAAGCGCGGTCGCCGGCGTCTCCCACACCGGTCCCCGCTCGCCGAGAGCGGCGCGAAGCGCCGCGACAGGCGCCCGTGCCGCGTCCTGGCGAAGCGCGCGCGCCGCCGACCAGACAGGCTGAACGAAAAGGCGCAAAAACCGCCCCCCCGCGGGATCGCCAAGCGCCACGGTCTCGGTCCCGTCCGCGCGCCGCAACGCCGCCCGAAGCGGGGCGGGCAGCGGGCTTTCGGCCAAAAACAGAAGCCCCGCCTCATAGACCCCGCCGCGGATGCCAAGCCCGGCCAGCCCCCGTGCGGCCGCAGGCGACAGCCCGCCGCGCAGGACCAGCGGCAGATCGGTAGCGCCCAGCCAATGCTGGGCCAGGATGAAACTGCCCTCCTCCCCCACCAGACCGCCAGCCTCGTGCCCCTTCAACACCAGCCCCGCGACCCGGTCGAGACAGGCCGGCGCCCGCCGCCCCACAACCTCGGCCCAAAGCGCCACGCCCGCCGGCGCCGCGCCGCCGGCGGCGAAATGCGCGTCAAGCGCTGCCGCGGGCAGGCTGACCCGGGTCAGTCCACGCGGCGCATAGGCCGCAATCAGTTCCCATGTTTCGGGGTCGAGCCCGCCAAGATGCAGCCCGAAAGGCCCCTTCGCCCCCCGTTTGGGGCAGGCCAGCGCCGCCAGTGCCGCGGCCAGCGCCCCGGGCCGCGCGCCATATTCGGCGTCGATCACACCGAAACCGCCCGCCCGCGTCGCTGCGATGGCAAGGTCGGGGCGGGACAGTCCCACGGGGCTGTAGCCCAGACAAGCAAACTCTGCTGACACGGCAATCGGCTCGTTTTCGCCTAAGGCGGGGATCCGCCCAAGATCGCTACAAGACACACCATAACGCAGCCGCACTCTAGCGCGGCGGCCCTGGTGCGCTTGTCTTACCGGCTCTTCATGGGCCTGTCAGCGCAAAATTCGGGCAGATCCCGGGGGGTCTGCGCCGCCGCGTTCCGCGCGGCGGCAAAGCGGCTTTGAGCAGGTGCACAATTTTTGCACCGCTTTTCGGCGCGGGCCCGCCGCGCGCGCGTCCCGCATGCTTTAGCGCTGGACCCTTGCGCGCCCTCGCGCTGGACCCTTGCGCGCCCTCGCGCTGGCCCCTCGCGCGCCCCCGCGCTGGCCTCCCGTGCGCTTCCGCATTGGCCTCCCGTGCGCTTCCGCACAATCCCGCCGCAATCGCGCCTTTTCAATGCTGCAACTGCACATTCAATGATGGACAGACGGTCGGGCCGGGCCTAGTCTCGCGCCCGGTCAGCAATCGGGGCCGTGGCCGCCGGTGTCACAGTCTCCACACCGCCACCACCACGGCCGTCAGCACGGTCTAAAGGGCGGGCCAGGGGGCGGACGACAGGACGGGACAGTGCTGGATCCGCACCGGCCCCCAAAGGATGGAGCGCGCGGTCGCAGAACCGCTTGGCCGCGCCGCAAAGCCGCCCGGACCAGGGTGGAAACAGCGCCGCTTTCGGGGCGTGAAGACAAGATCGCCACAGCCGGGGCGGGAAAACAAAGTCGCCACAGCCGGGGCGTGAAAATAAAGTCGCCACGGCCGGGGCGTAAAGACAGAACCGCCACAGCTGCGGCGTAGGAATAAAACCGCCCCTCCGGGGCGAGGGAACAAACCGCCCCTCTGGGGCGAGAAGACAAACCGCCCCTCTGGGGCGAGAAAACAAAATCGCCACGTTTGGGGCGTAGCATAAGCGTCGCGCGCAAGCCGCGCGACCCAAAGAACGGAGAGTGCCGTGGCAGTTTCGTCAGAAATGGACACCAGTGCGGGCAAGCGCATCCGCATGACCGACATCCGGGCGATCGAGAAAAAATCCGGCCCCGCCGCCGCCGAACGCGCGGTCATCGAATTCCTGCGCGGCGATCCGAAATCGACCCAGGCGTTCGTGGCCCTCTCCCGGCTGTTGCTCAAACAGCAGAAATTCGACGACGCGACCCGGGCCGCCGAAAAGGCCCGCGCCCTCGCGCCCCTGGAGGTCGATCCGGTCGTCGCCCATGCCTTTGTGCATATGCGCCAGAAAAACTACGACCAGGCCAGCCGGATCTTTGCCGAGGCGATTTCGCTCGACCCCAATTCGACCCGCGCGCATCTCGGCGCTGCCGGCGTCAAATATGCCGAGGAAGATTACGCCGGCGCGCTGGAGATCGCCGAACGCACGCTGCGCATCGACCCCGCCTCCGAACGCGCGGAGGAGTTGAAGGCCCGCGCGCATATGAAGCTTGGCAACAAGGACGAGGCGATCAATACGCTGCAATGGCTGGTGGCGCAAAACCCCGGCAACGACCGCGCGCTGAAATCCTATATCCGCCTGATGCGCGCCGAGGGCCGCGGCGAAGAGGCCTATCAGTTCATCGAACAGGACACGATGGCCAATCCCGACGACCGCAAGCGCGCGCTGCGCCTGGCCAAGGTGGCGCTGCGCACCGGCAAGCCCGACATCGCGGTCGAGCAGACCCGCAGGCTTGCCGCCTCCAGCGCCAGCCGCCCCGACGACAAGATCCGCCATATCGCGACCCTGATCGAGGCCGAGCGCTTTGCCGAGGCCGAGGCCGCGATCTCCGGGCTTGGCGAGGCGCGGGTCTATGGCCCGGTCTCGATGAAGCTGCGCGGCGATCTGGCGCTTAAATCCGGCGACCCGGCGAAAGCGGTGGAGCTTTACCGCACCACCTGCAAACGCGCCCGGGTCGATCCCCTGACCTCCGCCGCCGAAGCCGCCGCCGAAACGCCCGAGGACAAAGCCAAGCTTTGGCGCAGCCACACCCGCAAGGTGCTTGGCACCCTGATCCAAGAGCGGCGCCAGGACCGCAGCTGATCCAAGCGCCGGCCCGGGGGGCCGGCGTTTTCCATCGACCCGAGCCCGAGTGACCGGACCCATGCCCAACAACCTCGTCTACATCATCATGGACAGCTGCCGTTTCGACAGCTACGCCCGCGCCAAGACGCCCAATATGGACCGGATCGGTCAGGGCGAGGCCCGCTGGAGCTATGCCTCCTGGACCGCGCCCTCGCACCATTCGATCTTTCTCGGCCAGGTCGCGCATAAGGCGCCGACCCGGATCCTGGCCTCCGAGGTCTACAAGAAGGAATACGCGCTCTGGATCGATCGGCTGGACATCCCCGATCTGTCGTTCAAATCCTTCGTGCCCGAGCTTAGCCTTGCCAAAGTGCTGCAGGGCAACGGCTACCGGACCGTGGGGCGCGTCTCGATGCCGGTCCTGAACCCGTTCACGCCCTTCGGCAAGTTCTTCGACGACTACAAACTGATGCAAGACCACAACGATTTCGCCGGCATGGTCGACGAGGTCGAGTTCTCGGTGATGCAGCCGACCTATTACTTCTTCAACTTGGGCGAGACGCATTACCCCTATATGCTGAAGAACGAGGATCTGCCGATCATCTCGGGCGTCCACGGCATCGTGAAGGGGATGGACGAGGCGATCGTGCGCGGCTCGGACACGTCGATGGATACCGACGCCGAGCCCGAGTTTTTCTCGGCCGAGGACATGAAGATGCTGCATGAGCAGCAGATCGCCTGCGTCGAATATGTCGACAGTCTGATCGACGCGCTGATCGAGAAATGCCCGACCAACACCCATATCATCATCGCCGCCGACCATGGCGAATGCTTTGGCGAGGGCGATTTCTTCGGCCACGGGCCGGTGATGCACAAGAAGGTCTTCGAAGTGCCCTTCCTGGAGGCCCGCCGCCCGGCCTGACCGGCAAGTCTTGGTGTTGCGGCCTGAGGAGGGCGGTACGCTGAAGCGCACTCTACGGGCGGGACCTCGACCCGGTGCGGTCTTCTGTATATACATCCGTATAGTCCACGGGAGGGCCCGCCATGTTTGAAACCCGGATCCGCAAGGTCGGCAATTCCGCCGTCGTGACGCTGACGGCCGAGATGCTGGCGGTACTCGACGCCAAGCCTGGCGATGCGCTTTTTGTCGTGCGCGGCGATGATGGCGGGCTGCGGCTCCTGCCCCACGACCCCGACCTTACCGCAGCGCTGGACGCGGCCGAGGCGGTGATGGATGAGAACCGCGACCTCTTGCAGGCCCTGGCCTGACACAGCCCACCACCCCGCCCTGCTGGGTGCCGCTGGCGGCAATCATCGTCATCCATGACCGCCAGATCGCGCGCCATGGTGGCGCGCCCGGGACGCGCGACATCGCGCTGCTGGAGGCGGCCTCTGACCGGCCGCGTAACCGCTTTGCCTATGGCGAGACCGATCCTTCCGTGCTGGCAGCGGCCTATGGCTTCGGCATCGCCAAGGCGCATGCCTTTATCGACGGCAACAAGCGCACGGCCTTCGTGACCGCCCTCACCTTCCTTAGGCTGAACGGGCTCGGCTTTCGCCCCGACCCCGCAGACGGTGTACGCCGGATGGAGGATCTGGCCGCCGGATCTCTGGGGGAGACGGCCTTTGCCGACTGGCTCCGGGCCGGAATGGGTCCGGTGCGCTGAAGCGCTCCTTTCCCCCTCAGACCATCACGGCCACGTCCGCGGCCCCCAGCGCCGGCCGTGCGACGGGCAGCGACAGCGTTGCTTCGAGATGCGGGAAAAGCTCCAGCACTTCGTCGCGGGTCGCGGCGTCGAGGCCGGTCGACATCGCGGCGGGGTGAAAGGACTCCGACCAAAGCCCGTCGACGCAGACCAGCTCATGGGCGTCGAACATCAGGTGGAAATACTCGACCCCGCCGGGCTCTGACGCCTCCGCGCGGCGGATCGCGGCGTCGTCGACCAGGCTGCCGGCGGTGGCCAGCATCTCGGGCTGGCCGAACAGCGCCTCCGCCTTCCAGCCGGTGACAAGGACCCGGTGCGCCGGCGACACGGTGGTCTCGGCATGGTCGCCGAAGGTGCCGGCGGCGATGGTGACGGGGCGCTTTTCGGGGAAGGCCGCCAGCGTCTCGGCGGTGAGTTTCGTGGCCCCGACCCAGCGCAGCGGCTGCGCCCCCCGGTCGCGGGTCAAGACCAGATCGCCCGCGGCGAGGTCCTCGATGGCGCGCGGGCCATCGGGGGTGGCGACGCGGGCGCCGCGGGTGAAGCAGACGATGATGTTTTCCGTCCCCTCCAGCGTGATCCGCGCAACCGGCGCGCCCTGGTCCAGCACCAGGATCTGGTTGGTGTTGTCGTTGAAGACGTAATTGTTGATCCCCGGCCCGAACGAGACCGTGACGCTGTCGGTCGGGTCGAGATAAAGCGTGACACCGTCGAAATCGGTCGTCAGGTTCGAGGCCAATTGCAGCGTGATGTTCTGCGCCGGCGTACCGGTATAGGTCAGATTGTCAGTCTCATAGCCCTGTAGCGTGACGGTCACATCGGTCATCGTAAGTCTCCTGACTGAAATCGTGCTCTTTTAATGTGTTAGAGCATATTTACGCCAATTCTGGCGAATCTGGTGCGGGCGATGCCCGGTTTCGGCGCGATTCTGCCGTCTGACGCCCGGCCAACCCGCCCCGAATGCCGGTTTTCGGGGCAGCGCCGGGGCCGCCCTATCCAAAAACCACGACATCCGCCGCCGTCAGCGCCGGCCGCGCGACGGGCAGCGACAGCGTCGCTTCGAGATGCGGGAAAAGCTCCAGCACTTCGTCGCGGGTCGCGGCGTCGAGGC